>NZ_JBMPZU010000047.1:0-85343 GCF_049463095.1 Neobacillus sp. 19
TATGTGACCGCTTGGCATTGCCGCCGATGTGACGCGCCGAACCCCAACGAACCTAGATAGGCGTTTTCGCATTTCTCGTGAAACGCTTTCGCGTTTTTCGTGCGCCGCTTCAACCGCCCCGGATGCCTGCAAAGTAAAAAGCGGTCCAGGAACGGCCTGCGCTGATCCATAACCTGCGAGAAAATTCTCTTTACTGATCCAGCCTGATGGAACAAATTCACGCTCAAGTAAGGGCAATACAACATGCCCACCGCCAAAAACAAGCGAACCTGACCGATAGAAACTATCAAAAAGCGCAATCCATTCATAAGATGTTATTTCTCTAAGAATGGGAAGTATGATAAGTAAGCCAAAGAAAAGGGTTAAACAAATATAGGCAAATCCACGTGATAATGGAACCGTTATGATCGTGTCCTCTTCTGATGCCGTTTGTTTAAAAAATAGATAACCAAAAATAGCAGAAACAAGGATTATACCTACCTGCGTATACGTGGTTTGCCAGATCAAAGTTCCTACAAGGGCGAACAGGGCAATGGATTTTCTTTTTAAATCGGGAGTCAATTTCTGTGCCATCCCTAAAATGGCATGTGCTACGACAACAACAGCGACAATTTTCAATCCATGAATCCAGCCCGCATTTTCCACGTTCATCCCATTTAGAAGGAGCGCAAATAAAATGAGAGCAATTACTGAGGGAAAGGTAAAGCCAATGAATGCCATTATTCCGCCTAATACACCGGCACGCATGACTCCAATTCCAATACCAACCTGACTGCTAGCCGGTCCAGGAAGGAATTGACATAGTGCCACGAGGTCCGCATAGCTGCGTTCATCCAGCCATTTTCTTTTGCGGATATATTCATTATGAAAATAACCCAAATGAGCAATGGGCCCCCCAAATGAAGTTAAACCAAGCTTAGTTGAAATCCATAGAATTTCTAATAGTCTTTTAAATTGATTATTGAAGGTATTGTTCATTTTTGCCATCCTTTATATTTACTAGCCACCTTCTATTCTATAAATGTATCTTAATTCCTGCAAATGATATGTGATTTGTGAAATTGCTGATACCCTAAATGTTAACAACTTCCCACACCTTGGAATAACAATAAATGGAGGGGATATTTGATAAAAAGTGGAGGGGAACTTTATGAAAATCGAGCATAAGTATACCTTCGGATTACCAAGGAATATTGTCTGGAAGTATTTAATGAATAAAGATGTTCTTAAAAAATCGATTCCTGGATGCAGAAAGTTTGTAGAGCGTTCGAAAGGAGTATACGATGCTGAAGTGGAGATGAGTATCGGACCATTGCAAGATGTGTTTACTCTAGAAATACGGATCGGCGATCAAGAGAAGCCATCATCTTTCCGCCTATATATGCAAGGGAAGGGCGGTGTTGGAGAGATCCATGGTACAGCCGACATGCTTTTACAAGAATCAGGGAGTTCCACTAAAGTAAACTGTCTCGCTGAAGCACAGATAACAGGCGCCTTGGCACTAATTGGCGAGAGAATACAGGAATCAGGAGCGAAAAAGGGGCTGGACAGTTTCTTTCAAACAGTTGAAAAAGAAATAAAAGGAACGCTTTATCAATTAAGAAGGAGCGGCAGATGACATAGTCTATCTTAAGTCATCTGCTTTTTATGCAGCTAGGTTCCGAATCGATTATTTTCAACATTTTTTTCAAGAAAATTAAAAAAATATGATACGATGAAATGGAAAAACTATCACGGAGGCAATCATATGTACAGTTTTAAGAACGATTACAGCGAGGGTGCACATCCTAAAATTTTGAATGCATTAATCGAATCCAATTACGAGCAAGAAGAAGGCTACGGTGAAGACCGTTATTCAATAAAAGCTATTGAGTTGCTAAAGGAAAAGATCGGGAAAACTGACGTGGATATCCACTTAATGTCCGGCGGGACCCAAACGAATCTGATTGCTATTTCAGCTTTCTTACGACCGCATGAAGCCGCAATCGCAGCGAGTACCGGCCATATCCTTACTCACGAGACGGGTGCGATCGAAGCGACCGGCCATAAGGTCATTTCGATCGAAGCAGCGGAAGGGAAGCTGACCCCAGCACACGTGAAAGCGGTACTCGACGCTCATACGGATGAGCATATGGTAAAGCCGAAGCTCGTTTACATATCTAATTCGACAGAAATTGGATCCATTTATAATAAGAGCGAACTGCAGCGATTAAGCGATTTCTGTCATGAAAAAAATCTCATTTTGTATATGGATGGGGCAAGGCTTGGATCAGCGCTCTGTTCGAAAGAAAATGATCTTCAGTTAAGCGACATCGCCAAACTTGTAGATGCCTTTTATATTTGCGGCACAAAGAATGGCGCCCTTATAGGCGAGGCATTAGTAATTTGCCGTGATTCACTTAAAGAAGATTTTCGCTTTCATATCAAGCAAAAAGGGGCATTACTGGCAAAAGGGAGACTTCTGGGCATACAGTTTCTCGAACTTTTTCAGGACAATTTGTACTTTGATTTGGCCGCGTATGCGAATAGGCTGGCTGGCTTGCTAAGAGACGAACTAAGGAGAGTCAATATTACGTTTTTGACTCATTCACCATCGAATCAACTATTTCCGATTCTGCCTAATACAGTTATTGCAGAATTGCAGAGTAAGTATGCTTTCCATATATGGGAACCGGTCGACACCGACCATTCAGCCATTCGTTTGGTGACCTCGTGGGCAACGAAAGAGGAGGCCGTCAAGGCATTTATTGAAGATCTAAAACATCTTAAAGAAATGTAGTAGCATTCAAGAGGGATGAATTCAAAAGGGAGTCCCAAACATCCTTTGGAGTCATTGCAAGGGTGTAGCAAAAGAAAACTAAATAAAGCATGATTCTATTATGAGTTCGCGCGGTCTCCAATTGGGAGACCGCTTTTTTTTTGCTATGACTAGACCCAATATAACTACTGTGAACAATATGAACAAAATGATTAATAAGATTTTAATGCTGTTTATAGGTAAAATATTTTAATTTATAAAAATCTTTGTAAAATTAAGAAAACGGTTACAAGGGGGATTTAACATGTTTTCATTGAAAAAAATTTCGGCAGTTATGTGTGCTGGAGCATTGGCATTAAGTTTAGGGGCTTGCAGCAGCAAAGAAACAGCCAGCCCAGGTAAGAAGGAGGAAAAAGGGACAGGCTATCCAACTAAAGCCATTACAGTTGTTGCTCCATCTGGTGCGGGAGGCGGCTGGGATTTAACCGCACGTTCGTTTACAAAAATACTGAGCGAAACAAAACTAGTTTCACAGCCATTGACGGTTGAGAATAAACCGGGCGGGGGCGGTGCCGTATTTATGGCAGAATACGCGACCCAGCAAGCTGCAAATAACGATATGCTCTTTGTGAATTCACCACCGATTATTATTAATAACCTTAAAAAGGAAGGAAACAGTCCTTACGGTTACAAAAATACCACACCTCTCGCGCAGTTAACAAAAGACTTTGGTGCCATTGTTGTCAAGTCAGATTCCAAATATAAAGACTTGAAATCGGTATTAGAAGAAGTGAAGAAAGATCCTAGTAAACTTACATTTGCAGGTGGATCAGCACCAGGTTCCATGGACCATTTAATTTCGATTCTTCCTGCTTATAAATACGGAGTCGATCCGACAAAAATCAAATACGTTTCCTATGATGGCGGAGGGGAAGCCATTACCGCCTTACTTGGCGGCAATGCGGATGTCATTGGCACCGATGCCTCCAGCGTGAAGGAATTTTTAAAGGCTGGAAAGGTCCGTGTGCTGGCGGTGACTTCATCTGAGCGATTAGCAGGTGACTTTAAAGATGTGCCAACTGCGAAAGAGCAAGGTGTCGATGCAGAGTTCACCATTTGGCGCGGTGTGTTTGGCCCTGAGAAAATGTCTAAGGAAGCCAAAGCCTATTGGGAAACAGCAATCGATAAGCTAGTGAAGACAGATGAGTGGAAAAAAGAAGTGGAAACGCAAGGCTGGGAATTGGAATATAAAAACAGTGCTGATTTCAAAACGTTTTTAGAGGAACAAAATCAACAAGTTCAGCAATTGTTAGAAGCACTGGGTATGCAAAAATAAAAAAAGTGGGAAGGAGTAACTTTCTCCTTCCAAATTTTTTTAAAGGGGGAGTTCAAATGGCGATAAAATTTGACAGAATTGCATCTGTAGCATTTCTTGTTGTTGGTATTTTATTTATTGTCGGGAGCAGGAATTTATCCAGCACATCATACGGAAGTGTGGTTGGGCCCGATATCTTTCCATTTATTCTTGGAATTATGCTGGTTTTATTAAGTATCCGTTTATTTTTCGAGTCTGCCGCAAGTACCGGGGAAGGGGAAAAGAAGGAACCTTTACAATACAAACCATTCTTAATAATAGCAGCTGCCACATTGGTTTATATTTTAACCTTAGAAATGATCGGTTATGTGATTACAACCTTTCTGTTTTTGTTTATTTGCTTTCAAACAATGGAACGGTCTAAGTGGCTTACATCACTAATCATCTCTGCAGTATTTTCAGGAGTTGTTTATTTCATTTTCGTTGAAGTATTAAAGGGCACATTGCCAGGCTGGCCCATTTTGTTTTAACACCACTGTAGAAAGGAGGAATATCTTTTGAGTACTCTTGATTATTTATTCCATGGATTTGGAACAGCACTTATTTGGTATAATATCATTTTTGCCTTTATAGGGGTGTTAATAGGGACGGCGGTTGGTGTTTTGCCAGGGATTGGTCCTATGAGCGGGGTAGCACTCCTAATCCCGGTAACAGCTTCTCTATCACTGGGGGACTGCCGCCGGAACAAGCGGCAACAAGCGCGATTATCCTTCTGGCAGGCGTTTATTATGGAGCGATGTATGGGGGTTCGACTACTTCTATTCTATTAAATACACCGGGGGAGTCCTCGTCTGTTGTAACGACATTAGATGGATACCAGATGGCGAAGAAAGGAAGAGCTGGAAGCGCCCTATCGATCGCCGCAATTGGCTCCTTTGTTGGTGGACTTGTGACAATCATTGCATTGATTGTCTTAGCAAAGCCTTTATCCAATATAGCGCTTAAATTTGGCCCGGCTGAATATTTTTCGTTAATGCTTCTAGGGCTTGCTGCAGTTAGCGGGTTAGCAGGGAAATCGGTCACAAAAGCATTAATTATGACTATTTGCGGGTTATTACTCGGAACGATTGGGATTGACAACGTTTCGGGAATTGCCAGATTCACCTTCGATGTTCCGTGGCTTTACCAAGGAATCGAATTCTTAACCATCGCTGTTGGGCTGTTTGCGCTCGGTGAGGTGTTTAAAACGATTTTAGAAAAAGAAGAGGAAGACGGGGAAATTGCGAAAATAAATAATATGCTTCCATCTAAAGAAGAGTTTAAGGAATCGGCAGGACCGATTGCCCGTGGTTCCCTTCTAGGCTTTTTTGTCGGCATTTTACCGGGAGCAGGTGCGACACTGGCATCCTTCTTCTCTTATATTCTCGAAAAAAAGATTTCCAAAAATCCTCTTGAAATTTGGAACAGGTGCAATTGCTGGTGTAGCGGCACCGGAAACTGCGAATAATGCCGCATCCGGCGGCGCGATGATCCCTTTACTGACATTAGGTATACCGGGTTCGGGAACCACTGCTATTTTAATGGGAGCGTTAATGATGTACAATGTCCAGCCCGGGCCATTATTATTTGAGGATCATCCACAGGTTGCCTGGGGTCTGATTGCTAGTATGTTTATCGGAAACATTATGTTATTAATCTTAAATTTGCCACTTGTAAAGGTATTTGCCAAAATCATTGAGACACCGAAGAAATATTTGATTCCGATGATTATCGCCATCTCGATATTTGGTGTCTATGCGGTACAAGTATCAACATATGATCTTTTGCTTTTATTAGCATGCGGTGTTCTTGGTTATTTCTTTAGTAAACATGACTATCCGATTGCCCCGCTTGTTCTCGGTCTTGTATTAGGACCTATGATTGAGAATAATCTTAGAAGGGCATTAACCATATCTAATGGAGATTACGGTGTATTTTTTACCCGGCCGCTTTCTTTGGTATTTCTACTGATTACGGTACTTTGGCTTGTTGTACCATTGCTGTTGAAACGGAAAGGGAAAGAAGTCATCATTAATGTAGAAGGGTAGATTTCAGAAGATTAAGAAAAAATTCCTTTTTAAAAGGAGTTTTTTTTTATATGATAAAGAAGAGGTGCTTTTATGCGATTACATACGAAATTAATGCTTGGAATCTCCATACTTATTATTGTCCTTGGAACGATTATTGAATTTACATTTAAAAATATTTTGGAAACCAATTTGAAACATGAAATCGGTTCTAAAGCATTATCTGTTGCACAATCGATTTCGAGTATGCCGGAGATCGAAGCTGCTTTTAGCGCAAATAATCCGTCAGCGATTATTCAACCCATTGCTGAAAAAATTCGCAAGCAGGTTGACGCGGAATTTATCGTCATTGGAAACCGGAATGAAATCCGCTACTCTCACCCGAATCCCAAACGGTTAGGACAGAAAATGGTAGGTGGAGATAATGGCCGTGTGTTTAAAGGGGAATCGGTCACCTCAGAGTCCACCGGAACCCTCGGACCTTCCCTGAGGGGGAAGGCACCGATTTTCAGCGGGGAAAAGGTAATCGGTGTTGTTTCTGTGGGTTACCTCCAAACTGATATTCAAAAAGAAGTAGCAAAAATCCAGAAAAAGATCTTTGTTGCTACATTAGTTATTTTATTCGGCGGGCTGATCGCTGCACTATTAATCTCGCTCAATATTAAAAGAGCCATTTTTGGATTGGAACCAAAGGAAATTGCCTGGATGTATCAGGAAAAACACGCGATTCTAGAATCCATTCATGAAGGAATCATTGCCATTGATACGAACGGCAGGATCACGGTGGTAAATGAAACAGCCCACACCATTTTAAAGGTACCAATGCAAACATTGCTTCGCGGAAAACGAATTGAAGAAGTCCTGGAAAATACACATCTGCTTAAAGTCGTTGAAACGGGACAAGCCGAGTATGATCAGGAAATTTTGATTTCAGGAGAAGTTTATTTAGCCAATCGCATTCCTATTTTCAATAATAAGGATGAAGTAATAGGTGCGGTAGCCAGCTTTCGGAATAAGTCCGAGCTTACCAAGCTCCTAAAGGAATTATCGCATATTAAAACGTATGCGGAGGGCTTGCGGGCCCAAACCCACGAATATTCTAATCGGCTTTATACCCTGTTGGGCTTGATCCAGCTCGGTTCCTATAAAGAAGCGATTGATTTTATCTCAAAGGAAGTAGATGTGGCCCAAGGGTTCATTCAATTTTTAATGAAGGAAGTACCTGACCCGATTATTGCCGCCTTTATCTTAGGGAAGGTAAGTTTAGCAAGTGAATTAAAAATTCAATTTTCAATCGACCGAGAGAGCAGCTTTACAGATGTACCTGCAGCGATTAGCAGGGACTCGTTAATAACCATTATTGGAAACCTTGTGAATAATGCCTTTGAAGCTGTAAGAGAGAGTGACAAAGAGGAAAAGAAGGTTGCCCTATTTTTAACCGATCTTGGCAAGGAATTGATTATGGAAGTAGAAGATAACGGTAATGGAATAGAGGAAACTAGCGGCAATCTGATATTTAAACAAGGTTACACAACAAAAGACACAAGCAGTAATGCTGGAATTGGACTAAGTTTAGTTCAAAAGGCGGTTAACGAATTAGGCGGAACGATCACGTTTTCTTCGGCAAAGGGAGAAGGCACAATTTTTACTGTGGCAATACCAAAAAGCAGGGGGGATTTGGATGAAGGGGAACCGAGACATTGAAGTATTAATTGTAGAGGACGACTTAAGGGTGGCTGAGATTCAAAAACGTTTTCTAGAGCAGATTGAAGGGTTTCAAACAGTCGGGATTGCTGCAAGTTATGTAGAGGCTAAAACGTTAATTGAGATCATGCAGCCTGACTTGCTCTTACTTGACGTCTTTTTTCCAGATATGAACGGACTGGATTTGTTGAAGGAAACAAAGCAGCAGAAGAAACAAATGAACGTCATTATGATTACGGCAGCAAAAGAGATTCAAAGAGTGCAAGAAGCCATTCGAATTGGTGTATTTGATTATATTATTAAACCTGTTGTGTTTGAACGTTTCAAACAATCCTTACTCCGTTTTAAGGATTTTCATCGAAAGTTGGTACAGTTAGAAGAAGATGGTTACCATGTCACTCAGCAGCAGGTTGATCAGCTTCTTCGAAAAGAAGTTGAAATCGGCTCAAACGAAAAGGTTTATTTGCCGAAGGGAATTGATCCACTCACACTCGAAAAGGTGCTCGAGGTTTTAAGCAGGGAAGGCGGCGGCCATACGGCTGAATTAGTTGCCAAAGAAATTGGTGTCAGCCGGACAACCGCTAGGCGGTATTTAGAACATCTTGTATCAGAGGAAAAAATCGAAGCAGATCTCGCATACGGAACCGTAGGCAGGCCGGAGCGGGTATATGTTGTAACAAAGTAACGGTGAAGTCGTTTTGCAATCCTTCATTGACATTTTATTATATTATAATAAGATGGAACTCCATGAAAATGAGGAATTTTTTATGAGGGAGGAAAAAATGGGCTTTATTTTTCAATTTTTGATCATTTGGGTTTTTAGCTTTGTGATTGCAAGGATGTTAAGTCCTTTTTCAAAAACACAATGGAAAAATGATTTTATGATTACGTCAGCTCAATCCTTAATCATTACGATTTTACTGGTGTATTTCTTTTAATGCGTTCGGTGCAATAAAGTACTGAATGAAATGGAAAAAGCCCTTCGTAAAGGGCTTTTTCCATTTACTTTATTTTAATAGAAGCAAGTTGCTCCAATGATGATGAGCAAGATAAACAGTACAACGATTAAAGCAAAACCTCCACCGTAACCAACTCCACCATAACCATAGCCTCCGCAGCAGCCGCCGCCAAATCCACCGTATCCATACATAGTTAATATCCACCTTTCAATTTTGTTTGTAATTTTTTTCTCTTAATAAAAACCGCCGAATCCTCCTCCAACGAACGAAGCTCCTATAATAATGAGAAGGATAAACAATACAACGACTAAGGCAAAACCTCCGCCTGCTCCTACACCATCCATAAATGCAAACCTCCTTTCATCTACTCAATATGTATATGAAAAAATTCAAAATGCGAATGGGCTATATGAAAAATACCTAATTTATTTCAACTTGGAGGATGGATAGGTTAAAATAAAAACATCTCAATTACTAAATAATTTGATGAAAGAGGCAATTGTATGAAAATTGATTTTCCCAAGATTTCAGCTGACTTACCAACAAAGAATTTCCAAGATATTTTATTTGAAGAAGACCCGGAATTAGAAATGTGCCAGGTCATTGACTCTGTTTTTGAAAATGAAGAAATTGGCCGGGTGCGTTTATCCAATATGGTGATTAAGAATTGCCGATTTAACCATACCGATTTTAGGGGGATTGACATAACCGATGTTTGGTTTGAAAACTGCGATTTATCCAATACCAATCTGAGCAAGTCTTCCATTCACCGGGTTGTATTCAAGAATAGTAAATTAGTGGGTGTGGATTTTACTGAATCGCGGTTTGGAAATGTTCAGTTTGACAATGCTGTTTTAAACTTAGCGGCGTTCGGGGACTCAAAGCTTGAAAAATGTAAGTTTCATGAAACGTCACTTAAAAGCACCGATTTCTTTGAATGTAAACTGAAGAACGTTGAATTTCAGTTTTGTAATCTGGATGGAGCAAACTTTGAACAAACGCCACTGAAGGGCATCGATATCAGTACCTCAACATTTAATTCGCTGACGGTGTCGATGGATGATTTAAAAGGCTGTAAAGTCTCATCCTTCCAAGCGATTCAATTCGCCGCATTAATGGGGTTGGTGATCAAGGATTAGGGGATTTAGTTCGTGACTGTTCGTTAATAAATAGGATAAAAATAAATTTAATCGACAAATATTTACATTAATTGCTATAATCATGAATGAAGGAGGTGAGAAAAGTGGAAGAAACACTTAAATTAATTTTGGACAAACTCAATAACCTTGACCAAAAAGTAAGCAGCCTGGACCAAAAAGTAAGCAGCCTGGATCAAAAGGTAAGCAGCCTGGATCAAAAGGTAAGCAGCCTGGATCAAAAGGTAAGCAGCTTGGATCAAAAGGTAAGCAGCCTGGATCAAAAGGTAAGCAGCCTGGATCAAAAGGTAAGCAGCCTGGATCAAAAGGTAAGCAGCTTGGATCAAAAGGTAAGCAGCCTGGATCAAAAGGTAAGCAGCCTGGACCAAAAGGTAAGCAGCCTGGATGAAAAGGTAAACACAATGGAACAAGAATTAAAGAGACATGGGGATTTAATTTACCAGTTAATTGAGACGGTTGCAGCTACGAATGTAAAGATTTCTGAAACAAACGCAAGAGTTGGCAGACTTGAAAATAAAGTAGACACTGTTATTGAAGATGTTCAAGATATCAAAACTTCTATGGCTACAAAACATGATCTTGAATACTACGATCAGATGATTTCCGAACACTCCAGAGAAATTCATAAGTTAAAAAATAACTAACACTTCAAAGGAATTCCTCACAATTACATTTCCATAGATAAAAATCCTCGTACTTGCTGCTCCAATAGCTACGGGGATTTTTAATGAGATTTTGTTCATTCTACTCCCAGACTCGATCAATTGGTCATTAGACGAAACAAATGATGGTACTAACGCGCTGCTGAGGAAAGGATATAAAATCATTGATGAATGTGAAACATTTCACATAAAGTTCACGAATAGGACGGTCATGAAACGAGATAATAATGTATATTACCACTATAATCATATTGTTTATGTTATTAGGGGGATTAGGAATGAGAAAGATATTTCAAACTTTATTAATACTTGGACTGATCATGACACCAATTTTTACAGAAGCACATGTGAAATGGTTCACAGAAGTTGCGCCACATAAGGAATCGATTGAACATATTTTATCACCGGCGTTTATGATGTTAGCCCTTGTTGCTGCTGTTGTTTTGGCTTCATTAACATTGTTTATTCCGAAGATGGCTGAATGGAAACCAGTGAAAACATGGGAGCATCGACTCTCCAGTTTAAGGAAATATTCACGTCATTTGCTAAAATACGGGACTGCTGCTGCGCTGATCATTCAAATTGCCAATGGTACGTTATTTGCTCCGGAGTTCCATATCGAAAATACGATTGTGGTTGTATTGACATGGATAACCATTGGATTTTTATTAATCCCGCATCATATCGCAACAAAAATCGGTGCTTTGATTTTATTAGGATTATTTATGTATGTAACGGTCCATCACGGTATTTTCTATATGTTAGATTATGGATTTTATGTTGCCATCATTGGTGTCCTATTAGTTGGAAATACGAAGCTTGAAAAAGCAGGATTCCCATTCCTCTACCTAGGAACTGGTTTGTCGCTCAGCTGGGTAGCCGTTGAAAAATGGGTGTATCCAAGCATGGCATTAGATATTGTAGCTAATCATCATGTGCCAACATTTGGCTTCGAACCAGGGTTGTTCGTTGTGATGGCTGCATTTATTGAATTTGTTGTCGGGTATTTATTAGTAGTCGGAATTTTAAATCGCGTGCTGGGGTTTGTCGTTACATGTATTTTCATTTCGACCACTATGCTTTTTGGAATGACAGAAGTGATTGGCCATTTCATGATTCATATTGTTTTAATCATCTTCATTATTGAAGGTGTTTCCTTTTACAACCCACCGATTAAGATGCACAAAACGAAATCGGATCAATTTATCTTTGTCTTTTTAAATTTCATATTCGTGCTAGCGACATTTTTGTTACTATATTATCGATTTGCTTAAGAATACGAATATGTTAGTGGATAGAAAAACCTCCGATTGACTCATTCCGTTCGGAGGTTTTTCTTGTATTATCTTAGTCTAGCTTTTCGATAACTCTCGTAAATTTCAATTATTATAGTGACAACGCAGGAGGCTACGATGAGCCGCCAGATCCATACCAATGAAGAGGCTACAGCGGAAGAGCTGGTTTCAAACAATTCCGCCAAATAAGGAATGAGGGCTTCATTGAGCAAATGCGGGTTACTTGCGATGACGATAAAAGTAATCGCGCTTAACAAATGAATGATCGCATTCGCAGAAACAAGCTTCATCGTCCATTGTGCGGCTTTCCATTTATAAATAATTAACCCTAATTCCAAAACGATAAAAATCGCGATGATCGGCCAGTATGACATCAAGGTATCTTGATTAAAAATGGGCATAATGAATTGCAACCCGTTACCATCTGAGGAACGGTAAACACCAACAAGGTGATCAGCATAGAAATAAGCAATTGCCCACACGGCTGTCCAGATGAAGCTGAACAAAAGATCTCCTTTTGAAATAGCCTTTTTCTTAGGAATGATTTTGGCATACTTTAAATCCTCAGGCGTCCATTTGTTGCATATCTTTTTATGCGGCAGTTCAGCGTTTGAAATACCAACTCGCTCTACGAAGGCAAATACAATGGTGAACCAAAAGAACACTTGGATGAGGACATTAATGACATTGGCAATAATGATCCCAATGGAGTGAATGACCACAGAAAGAATCGCTTCTTTACCGGAAAAGAACATAACATTCTCGAAAATATGAATGAAGATGGTAACCAAAATGGCCCATGGTATTACCCGCTTCATGGTCAGAATATAAATATCATATAGATTCGGCCCAATTAAATACATAGGTGTATCACGATAGCTTGCAGCTAGCACTGCAGGGTTTCCAAGTTTCGTAAGTGCGTCCTTCACATCTTGTTCCGTGAAATTTTCCGGGAGCATATCCTCAATCGTGGACCTTAGCTCCAGGGCAACATCATCCCGTGTCTTCACAGAAAGTCTTTTTGTTACTTCGTACACATAAACCTCAATCAGATTCAAGGTTTTCATCTCCTTTTAATATTGATGTCAGCTCCAGCGTCATCTTTGTCCATTCATCCTTTAATTGCAGGTAAACCTCCATCCCATAGTCACTTAAAACGTAATACTTCCGCGGCCTGCTTTCCGTTGTATCCCAGCTGCTCGTTACGAGTTCCTGTTTCTCTAATCGCCGCAACAGGGGGTACAACGTACTTTGCTCAATGGCCACACCGGCATGTTCAAGCCGCTGTACGAGTGAATAGCCATATTGGGGAGTACGTAATTGACTTAAAACGGCAAGTGTAAGTGTTCCTCTTCTTAGTTCGGTCATAAATGTATCTAACAAAGAACTCATGCGTTTATCACCTCATTTATCTATACTGTATATCACACACTATTGTATTTTCGCTAACAATACATAATGTATCTTATTCAATGATTTGTAAAATGATTCGGGCATTGAGTAAACATTTCTTTATTTGCAAAAAACATAAGAACTGTCCACGGGGCCCGAAAGCATTTCATTGGAATTCATAAGGAAAACAAGGTAATCTGTAACAGTATATTTTTTAATTAGGGTAGCAGGGGAGTTGGATGAATGGAAAGATCGGACAATAAACAGTCGATGATTGTGGGACTTTTGCTGGCTGGAACGTTTATTGCCATTTTGAATCAAACACTGATGATTACAGCGATACCTCCGATTATGGTTGAAATGAACATTACCGCAAACAGTGCACAATGGCTGACGACTGTCTTTATGCTGGTGAATGGGATTATGATTCCAATTAGTGCCTTTTTATTAGAACGATTTACCACGAGGCAATTGTTTATCTCGGCTATGAGTATTTTTGCAGCGGGAACCGTTGTTTGTGGAATCGCTCCTCATTTTGAAATTCTTTTATTAGGCAGAGTGATTCAGTCGATTGGGGCAGGCGTGATGCTGCCGTTAATGACCACCGTATTTTTACTCATTTTTCCGATCAATCGGCGCGGTGCAGCAATGGGGCTTGTCGGGCTTGTAATTTCATTTGCGCCGGCCATCGGACCAGCGCTGTCCGGTTGGGTGACATCGCATTTTTCATGGAGAGTGTTATTTTTTATTATTTTGCCTATTGCACTTATCGATATCTTTGTCGCATTCCGTTTCTTGAAAAATGTCACTGAGATTTCCCGGCCAAAAGTGGATGTATTGTCAATACTTCTTTCTTCAATAGGGTTTGGCGGACTTCTTTACGGATTTACATGTGCCGGCAATTACGGTTGGTCACACGTATCGACTGTTCTATCATTAGTGATTGGCGGTATATCATTGCTGTTATTTATTTTCCGCCAGTTACGACTAAAACACCCGATGCTGGAATTTCGTGTGTTTACGTTTTCAATTTTCCCGTTCGCGATTATCATTGGAATGATTGGCTTTATGGGCTTAATTGGAGCGGAAACTATTATCCCGCTCTTTATGCAGAATATGAGGGGATTTTCTGCCTTTGAGGCAGGCTTAGCGTTATTGCCTGGTGCTCTTGTGAGTGGGTTCATGTCACCAATTGTAGGGAGAATCTTCGATAGATTCGGTGCGAGATGGCTTGTGATGATCGGCTTAACCATCATGACAGCTGCATCATTTGCGTTTACCACTTTAAGTCCGTCGACAACGATGACCTATATTACGGTCCTTTACGCGATAAGAATGTTTGGTCTTTCGATGGTAATGATGCCGATCGCAACAGCTGCCCTGAATCAGTTGCCAAAACGATTAATTCCACACGGGGCTGCCATGGATAATACGATGAAAATGATTTCAGCTTCGGTAGGAACCGCTATTCTTGTAACAGTTATGACAACAACAGCGCAAGCAGCGAAACACCGTCCGGAGATCTCTTATCCGGATATGCACGGAGCGAATATCGCCTTTATGGTGGTATCAATTCTTTCGTTAATAGGGCTGATCCTCTCTTTTTTCATTAAGCATAACCGACAGGCTGAAGGTGAATCGGAGGGAAAAAGACAAAGAAATGTCCGAGTGAAACTTCAGGAGTAATAGATCAACTGCTGTAAAAGGGAGTGCCATATTTTTATATGGTGCTCCCTTTTTTATTTGGTTTTTCTCCAATAGGGTCCCGTTTTTGCGTGTGGGGTGTCAGGCACCAGTTGTCTAAAATTGGAATGAATAAATTGTCCTATTTTATTCTTTGGACAAATATACATATTAAAGGTGGAGCCTGTATTACAAAGAATAAGGGGAGGGGCAATATGAAGGTGAAAAAATCATTAGCATTATTGTTAACGGGGGGCTTGGCTGCGAGTATTTTTTTAGCTGGCTGCGGCTCTAAGTCCGGGGATGGTGGAAAAAGCAGTTCAAACATGATTAAGATTGCGACACAAACTCCACTTTCTGGGGGCAGTGCGACAATTGGGGAAGCCATAAAGCTGGGTGCCCAAATGAAACTAGATGAGGAAAAGAAAAAGTTTAAGGAATTAGGATTTGATCTGCAGCTGGTTCCTTACGATGATCAGGGGGATCCAAAGAAAGGGGTGGCCAATGCTCAAATAATCGGGGCAGATAAATCGATTATGGCGGTGGTTGGCCACTTTAATTCAGGCGTCGCCATCCCATCATCAGAGGTTTATGAAAAATATGCGATCCCAATGGTTTCACCAGCAAACTCTGCGGTAGAAGTAACATCAAGGGGATTAAAAACCGTCAACCGTATTGTCGCTCGTGATGACTTCCAAGGCCCTGCAGGTGCTGAATTTGCCGTAAATACATTAAAAGCGAAGAAAATTTTTATCATCCAGGACAAAACGGCATACGGGACAGGTCTTGCAGAAGCTTTCAAAAAAGCTGCAGAGGAAAAAGGTGCTGAAATTCTCGGCTTTGAAGGGATTACCGTTGGAGAAAAAGATTTCAATGGTGTTCTAAATCAGGTCGTTTCCAAAAAGCCTGATTTGGTCTATTTCGGAGGAATCTACGCTGAGGGCGGACTCATTATTAAACAAGCTCGTGAAAAAGGCATTACTGTCCCATTTCTTGGCGGGGATGGTTTAGATGCTTCTACACTGGTTGAAATAGCAGGCGGTGCGATTAAAGATACGTATATTACTTCGCTGGCCGGGGATTCAACGAAAACAGAAGAAGGAAAGAAGTTTACGGAGAGCTATAAATCAAAATTCAACAAAAGTACGGAATCGTATTCCGTATACGGCTATGATACGATGGGCGTGGTTTTAAATGGAATAGAGGATGCCATCAAAGCAAATAACAACAAAATGCCAACTCGTGAACAAGTAAGGGATGCCGTTCGCGGTGTGAAGGATTATCAAGGTGTGTTAACAAAAGTCAGCTTCGATGATATCGGTGACAATAATTATGCAAAAGTGTTTATTTATAGTTTTAAAGAAGCAAAATACCCAGCTGAATTAGTGGGAGAAGTTAGTAAATAACAAGATTGAAAAGGGTATACCTCATTTTTCCAGAGTGAGAGTACCCTTTTCTTTCTATGGTTAATTGGGACAAGGGGGGAAAGCTTTTGTTTAACGAAATACTCCAATCAATCCCGCAGGTGTTGATCGATGGTCTTACCTTGGGAGCGGTGTACGCTGTTATTGCGATCGGCTACACCATGGTCTACGGGATTTTGGAATTAATTAACTTTGCACATGGTGAAATTTTTATGTCAGGTGCATTTATTGGAACGGCGGTATTAATCGTTTTAACGGGAATCGGATGGGTTTCATCCGTACCGGCAATCGTGATGCTGATCGCGGTCCTCTTATTTACAGCTATTCTTACTGGCTTCCTCGGAATGGGAATCGAGAGGGTGGCCTATCGGCCGCTTCGGAATGCACCTCGGTTAATCCCGCTGATTACGGCAATTGGTATTTCATTCTTATTACAGGATATTGTTCGATTCATTGCAGAATTAAAAAAAGGAAATTACATCGTAACAGGCCCAAGTTTATTTACCAATCAGATTTCCATTAAAGCCTCATCAGTAAGCTCGATATTTAATGATGCCACGATTAAAACATCGTTTGTGATTGTTCTTGTGGCGGCGGTGATTATGATGATTGGTCTTGACCTCTTTGTTAATCGAACAAAGTGGGGGATGGCACTGAGAGCTGTCGCGCAAGATCGGGAAACAGCTTCGTTGATGACCATTAATGTGAATAAGGTAATCTCGATGACCTTTTTTATCGGTTCAGCCCTGGGCGGAGCAACGGGGGTGCTTTTTGCTGTACAATACGGAACTATAGACCCTTATATTGGCTTTATTCTTGGTTTGAAGGCGTTTACGGCCGCTGTTTTAGGCGGTATTGGAAATATTCGTGGAGCCATGTTCGGAGGGTTGCTGCTTGGATTATTAGAAATGTTTGCTTCCGCTAATTTAACCCTTTTATCTCACGGAGTATTTGGTGCTGAGTATAAAGATGTATTTGCGTTTATCATCCTAATTCTTGTACTACTTTTTAAACCGGAGGGCTTATTTGGCAAACCGGTAACCGAGAAAGTGTAGGTGAGAAGAATGAAAGCACTCTGGAATACCTATAAACAAAAAAAATCAGTACAAGGGGTTTTTCTTCTTATTTACATCGGGGTCACATCTTTGGGTTTATTTTTAGCACAAAAATCAGTAACAGCATTTCTTCTCCTATTAGCATCGCTATTACTATTATACTTTACTAACTTCAAGAATCTCACCAAATGGGTCATTGCAGGAGTGGTGTTAGTATTTTTACTCCCTTTCACAGCCAGTAATGGAGATGGCTATCAATCCTATATGGAAGTGGCGACACTTGTAGGAATCTATATCTCTATGGCACTGGGATTAAATATTGTCGTAGGGATGGCCGGGCTTCTTGATTTAGGATTTATCGCGTTTTTTGCCGTCGGGGCTTATTCCTATGGAATATTTGCTACCGCGCAAGCCAATAATTTTATGCCGTTTGGTCAATTTCCACTTTCAGGGGAAAGCTTCTGGATCTTTATTTTAATCGGATGTTTTGTTGCCGCCTTGTTCGGGGTTCTACTGGGAATACCGGTGCTTCGGGTGAAAGGAGATTATTTGGCGATTGTTACACTGGGCTTTGGTGAGATTATCCGAATTATCTTTAATAACTTGGATCGACCCATTAATATTACAAACGGAGCAATGGGACTCCCTTCGGTTACACCGCCCCGTTTGTTCGGAATAGACTTTCTTTATCCAAGTCAATTCTATTACGTTGTGCTGATCATACTCGTATTTACCATTTTTACTGTCCGTCGTTTTGAACATTCGAAAATAGGCCGCTCGTGGAAAGCCGTAAGAGAAAATGAAATTGCTGCACAGTCAATGGGTGTCCCATTAGTAAAAACAAAATTACTGGCCTTTGCTATCGGCGCTTCCTTCTCAGGAATGATGGGCGTAGTCTTTGCAGCTAAACAAGCATTTGTTGATCCGACAAGTTTTACCTTACTTGAGTCCATTACGATTCTCGTCATGGTCATCTTGGGTGGAATGGGCAGTGTTCCAGGCGTGATTCTTGGAGCTGCGGTTATGACGATTCTAAACCTTCAAGTATTAACAGAGATAACAAATTGGTTAAATCAGCTAAGTACATCAGGAGCTTTCTCCATTCCAGACGCACTGTCTCCTTCAAAAATGCAAAGGATGATCTTCGGATTGCTCCTAATCCTATTTGCTCTCTATCGGCCACAGGGGCTCCTTCCAGCTAAGAATCGAAAATATAATGAAAAAGCATTACGTAAGGGAAGCGAGGAGGCTGCCGGTGAAACTGGATCAGAAAATTCACCAATCGAGAAAACTCAGGAGGTGTAGCAAATGGCCATTTTAGAAGTGCAGAATTTATCGAAGAAATTTGGCGGTTTGACAGCAAATCAGGATGTTTCGATGACAGTGGAGAAACATTCAATTACAGCCGTTATTGGACCAAATGGAGCTGGAAAAACAACCTTTTTTAATATGATTACGGGTGTCTATCAGCCTACTTCAGGGACCATTTTACTTGAAAAGGAAAAAATAAATGGGTTAAATCCCCATGCGGTTTGTCAAAAGGGAATCGCAAGAACCTTTCAGAACATCCGGTTATTTAATGAAATGTCCGTGCTTGAAAATGTGATGGTTGGAATGCACACACGGTTAAAAGCAGGTTTTATTGGGATTTTATTCAATCTACCGACCATACGGAAAGAAGAGGTTGCTTCGGAAATAAAGGCGTATCAATTATTAGAATATGTTGGGCTGGAATCCTTTTTAAATGAAAAAGCGTGCAATTTAAGCTACGGGGCCCAAAGAAGATTAGAGATTGCCAGGGCGCTTGCTGTCGGTCCTAAGATTCTATTATTAGATGAGCCGGCTGCAGGTATGAATCCAAAGGAGACAAAAGAGCTGACCGGGCTGATTAAAAGAATGCGGGATGAATTCAATTTAACCGTCATTTTAATTGAACATGACATGAAGCTTGTCATGGAAATCTCTGAACAAATCTTCGTACTCGATCATGGGGAAAAAATTGCAGAAGGAAGGCCCGAAGACATCCGAAATAATCCAAAAGTGATTGAGGCATATCTAGGATCTGGGGCTGTTCATGCTGGATAGGGGGGAAATCCATGCTTCAATTAAAAAACGTAGAAACCTTTTATGGCGGCATACAGGCATTAAAAGGAATTGATGTTTCTGTTGAAAAAGGGGAAATTGTTACATTAATTGGCAGTAATGGTGCCGGTAAATCAACGACATTAAAATCAATCAGCGGTCTGACAAAAGTAAAAACAGGAAACATTGTTTATAATGGAACGGACATTACCAATAAACCGGCTCATGAAACAACACTATTAGGAATTGCCCATGTTCCCGAGGGCAGGAGGATTTTTCCAAGACTATCAGTCAAAGAAAACTTATTAATGGGAGCTTTCTCAGTCAAAGGTAAGCAGGTGATTGAAGAAAGAATGGAGCGTGTCTTTCATTATTTCCCTAAGCTGAAAGATCGACTGGAGCAAAAGGGAGGGACAATGAGCGGCGGGGAGCAGCAAATGCTTGCGATTGGTAGAGCCCTTATGATGTCGCCGGATTTACTCATGTTAGACGAGCCCTCCATGGGTCTTGCACCCATTATAGTGGAACAAATCTTTGAAATCATCAAGGAATTAAACGGAGAAGGGATAACGATCCTGCTCGTTGAACAAAACGCCTACCAGGCCTTACAAGTCGCTGACCGCGGTTACGTCATTCAAACAGGAGAAATTAAGCTCAAAGGAAACGGACATGATCTGATAACAAATGATGAAGTTCGGGAGGCGTATTTGGCTTAAAAAGGGAAATGAGGTTCAAATGGAAGAAAAAGCCTGTAAATCTATAAATTAGAGATACAGGCTTCTTTTTTATCTAATCTTTTTTTAGTCTTCCTGCCTTTTTGGCTGCCTCTTTTAAGATGACTTCAATTTGGGCGTTTACACTTCTGATTTCATCTTCCGCCCATTTTTCCAGCACTTCATATAACTTGGGATCA
Organism: Neobacillus sp. 19; assembly: GCF_049463095.1. Lineage (NCBI taxonomy): Bacteria > Bacillati > Bacillota > Bacilli > Caryophanales > Bacillaceae > Neobacillus > Neobacillus sp. 19. Next base: position 20,466 of record NZ_JBMPZU010000047.1, read on the forward strand.
ATGCGAAGCGGAAATGATTTTCTTTTCGTCATTTACGACACAACCTTAATAGATGCTTCCTGTATTAATAATGGGTTGGGTTCCTTTTTCAGAAACAATGGCGACCATCAGGTTATTGACCATCTGCGCTTTTTTCTCTTCATCGAGTTCAACAATTTCTTGCTCTGCAAGCTGGTCAATCGCTGCTTTTACTAGCCCTACTGCACCGTCAACAATGACTTTACGTGCAGACAGCACAGCTTGCGCTTGTTGTCTTTGAAGCATGGCAGAAGCGATTTCGGAGGAATAGGCAAGGTGCATTATCCGAGCTTCGATGACGTCAACACCGGCAACATCCAGTCTTTTCTGTAAATCATACATAAGGACTTCGGCTACCTCGTCGCTATTTTGCCGAAGTGTCAATGTGCTTTCTGTATGGCCGAACGAATCATATGCATATCTGCTCGCAATATGACGAATACCGGTTTCACTTTGAATCTGAATGAATTTTTCATAGTTTTCTACATCATATAAAGCTTTTGCAGCATCCCTTACTTTATACACAACAACGGCTGCAATCTGAATCGGATTTCCTTCTAAATCATTTACTTTTAGCTTCTCGCTGTTAAAGTTGGTCACACGTAATGATACGCTTCGCTTGAACGTGAATGGAATGGTGGCCCATAAACCCTGATCTCTTATAACTCCGAGATAAGTTCCAAAGAACGTCAATACTTTTGCTTCGTTTGGCTGAACAATGGTTAAACTGGTGGCAATAATTAATCCAATCAATAAGACGACGATTCCGGTAATTTTAACCGAAATTTCTCCGGTTACGATTAAATAAATTCCAAAACCAATACACAAAAGCGCAATAATAAGTGCTGCAAAACCATTCATTTTAAATATTGACTTTTCCTGCATTTGAACCCCTCCAAATGAAAAATATGATATAAAAGTGATATCATATTTATATCATAAGGCAATGGTTTGAAAAAGTAAATATATATATAAATTTCCACTACTTTTCCATAAAGGAAGGTGGATTTTTAATAATGAGACTGTGTTTAAGCACATTTTGATTGGAGTGGAAGGCGCGAGACTCCTGCGGGAGCAGCGGGACAGGTGAGACCCCACAGGCGCTTTAGCGCCGAGGAGGCTCACCGCCCGCCCCGCGAACCGCTTGCGCCTGGAACGGAAATCAGCATTCATCTTTAACATAGCCTAAAAATAAAAAATGCAAAGCATCCTAGAATGCTTTGCATTTTCGTTAGTCAGCATGGATTTTTTGTACCCGGCCGACTTGTCCATCTGTTAGCCTGACCTTGATTCCATGTGGATGGGTACTTGATTTGGTGAGAATATCTTTCACAGTTCCACGGGTGAGCTTGCCAGTTTTTTGATCAGCTTTTAATACAATATCAACCAAAAGCCCTAATGTTACATCTTTCCTGTTTTGGCCGTTCATTATACACCCATTTTTCTGCGGGTATTGCTCGGCTTTTTGGATTGCTGACTTTTCAATTTCTTTGTGGAAAGATCACCATTCGTCTTTCCATTACCAGCTGAATTCTGGTTCTTTTTGTTTGCAAGCTGCTGCTTCATTGCCTCTTGCAGGCTGATTTTCTTTTTTGTTCCATCGGTTTGATTACTCTCAGACATATAAACATCCTCCATAAATTACTTTTTTGTTAGTCAAAGTATAATATATTTTTAGGGAATTTGAAAATAGATTATCGAAATTAGCAATTGCATGTGATTCACATAAAATAAAGAAAAATTGTTCTGGGGTTGGTACGTTTGAATAATTCAAAGAATATGAATCATAAAGGAAAAGGATTTAGCGATCCTAAAAGTAAAAAAATTTTACAACTAGAAAAACAGGTTTCATTGGGGCTTTGGGTTCAAGTCTTGGGCCAGATTATTGAACTCAAAGGGTTATCAGAACTTTTTCATTTAGAAGATAACCCGAATACAATAGGTGAACAACAAATACTAACTGGTGTTTGGATTAGGACAATTGGCCAGATCCTTGAGGCAGTATCTGTTTCTAGACAATTAGGCGAAACGGATTGGTATAAACTTCTCCAAGAACAACAAATAGCTATCACAGGAGATTTTCTTGTGTCAATTGGTTCCGCTTATGAAGTAATCGGTGGAATTCATGTACTAGAAGCGGAATCAGCCAAAATAACGCAAATCATTCCATAAAAGAACAGTCATTACGGCTTTTGCATACTATATGTTTGGGGTGATAATATGCCAAGAGTAAATTACCGAAGTTCAGATGTGGACTTAATGGCAAGGATGATGAGGGCGGAAGCCGAGGGTGAAGGCAAACAAGGCATGCTAATGGTCGGAAATGTAATAGTGAATCGGGTTCAAGCCGATTGTTTAGACTTTAAAAAAGTAAGAACAATCCCACAAGTTATTTTTCAAGTACAAGGAGGAAATTATTCCTTTGAAGCTGTTCAAAAAGGGAATGTATTTTATCAAAGAGCGAGAACGGCTGAAAAAAGATTAGCCAAACAGAATTTGGAATATTGGAGAGAACACCCATCAAAATATTCCCTTTGGTATTTCAATCCGTATGCTCCATGCCCTCCAACATGGTATGGTCAACCTCATTCCGGTCAATTTAAACAGCATTGTTATTATGAACCAAAAGCTGGAACATGTGATAGCGTTTATCGGTGAACTTAAGCTTACTCCTTGAGTAAGCTTTTTTCAATTTTTTGCAAATTCAAACTTGACTCATACAAAACATTTAGTTTAATCTTAATATCCCATACTGCGAAAATGAGATAGAGAGGTGGCGAGTGAATAGGATGAGTGCCAAAGATCAAGTATCTGTCCGTGACCATAAAGATTATCAAACAGAAGTGGAGCGCTTAGAGTTTACAAAGGAATATATGCTAACGGTTTTAGAGATTTCGAAGGGGAATAAAGAATTTTTCGTTGAAAATATGAAACAAGCGTTAGCGGATCTGGACCCTCAAGATAGCAGTACAAGTTACACGGACCTCCTCGCGAATGCAAGATTTCTTGAACTAGCTGAAAGTGAACTGAAAAGGCTGGAGAGCGTGGTTGGCAAACCATATTTTTCAAGGATCGATTTTACGAGCAATAGTACGAATACCGAAGAAGTGTTGTACATAGGTAAGGTATCCTTATTTGATCGAGTGACACAGCAGCCCATTATCGTGGATTGGCGGTCACCGATTGCCAATGTCTACTATGACGGCCGGCTGGGTGATGTGTCATATGAAGCGTATGGGGAGACACAAACCGGTTTCCTCTCCTTAAAGAGGCAGTATGAAATCGTTGATGGATTATTAAAAGACATCAGAGATATCGATTTGACGACACACGATGAACTTTTGCAAAAATCTCTATCAGGTAAAGCAGACAATCGTTTAACAGAAATTGTTGCGACCATTCAAAATGAGCAAAATGAAGTGATCCGGGCATCACTGAAGCACCCCATAATCGTTCAAGGGGCCGCCGGAAGCGGGAAAACAACCATCGCACTCCATAGAATATCCTACTTTCTCTATTCCTTTGGGTTTCAATTTCCTCCAGAAAAATTAATGATTCTTGCACCCAATCGATTGTTCATTGATTATATATCTGCCGTATTGCCGGAATTAGGGGTCAACAAAATAAATCAAACCACCTATACTGATTTTATGAAAGGCTGCTTGGGCCAGAAAATAAAACTATTTTCTCCCAATACGAAACTAATCAAGCTTCTTGAAAGGAAAGGAGCATCCAAATCGCTCCAATGGGTTTCCGGCTATAAGGGGTCTCTCGAATTTAAGACAGTAATGGATCGATATATAAAGGAATTAGAATCTAATCTTGCACCTAAAGAGGATTTTCGAGTGGAAAAATCCATTCTATTAAAAGGGCAAAAGCTTAATAAACTATTTTTAAAAGAATATACATACTTACCAATCTACAAAAGGATCAGTAAATTGAAATCCTTATTAGAAGATGATTTGAAAAAGAAGAAAGCCATTATGCTAACAAAGCTGATTAAGAAATACGATGAAGCTTTAGACCAGGTCCTTTATAGCAGGAGGCTCGATTCGGAAAGAAGAAAGCAAAAAGTCGTCATGCTGATGGATCGGAAAAAAGAAAGATTGAAGCAGGTGGAGCAAGAGGCAAAGACAGCGGTAAAAAAATATATGGAACCGCTTGTCATGAAAGATATTTTTACCTTATATAAGGAATTGATGTCTTCACCCGAATTGCTAAAAAAGCATGCCACCACTCTCTCCGATCAGCAATGTTCGGTCTTAAGCACGTTTTGTCAAAAGATTTTTGCCAGAGGTGCATATGAATTAGAGGATTTAGCTCCATTATTTTATCTGAAGGCAAAACTGGAAGGTATTGATGAAAAATATAAAATGCGCAGTATTTTCATTGATGAAGCACAGGATTACAGCTATTTCCAATTCGCCGCATTAAAAGAAGGCTTTGAAACCGACTTGTTTACCATTGTCGGAGATTTAGCACAAGGGATTCATTCGTATCGCGGCTTGAATAGTTGGGTGCCGGTATTGAATGAAATATTCCCTAATGCGAATTATCAAACCCTACAAAAAAGCTATCGTACAACCGTTGAAATTATGAATTTGGCAAACGATATCCTTCAGTTGATTGATCAAGATCTGCCAAAAGTAGAACCCGTTATTCGACATGGTCAAAAGCCATTATTTATAACCTTTGACACTAAGAATCTAGAACAAATCCGCCTGCAGCTAGAACATGATATTGTCTTACTTAAAGAGGAAGAGCTTCATTCCATTGCCATTATTGGACGAACGGACAAAGAATGCCGAAGAATCAATCAGATACTGGAAAATAGTCATCTTCCGATTCAACTAGCAGAGGAAAAAGAAGATATGAAGAAGGGACACATCACGATTTTACCATCCTATTTATCGAAAGGGCTGGAATTTGATGCCGTATTGATTGTATGCCTGGATGAACAGTTTGCTAAAGTAGATCTGGATATCAAATTGTTGTACGTGTCCATGACAAGACCGATGCATCGATTGTATTTATACGGAAGACACTCGTCAGACTTTTTATTACAACATGCGGACGATTTTCATTTCGATCGTTAAAATAAATCGATCAAGGAAAGTTAGAACATATGGGAATTAGAATCGTTTCGTTATTTAAGGATTATTGCTGGTGATTGTATATGCGATTGTTCATAAAAATAAGCATTTGTTTGTTAGAAATGTTATGGAACAATAAGATGATAGATAAATGAAGGATTTTGTTAAATTGCAAAGTTCTTCATTTTTTTATTTAATCTATGGAAATAGCTTTATTAAGGAAGGATGGAAAAATTTCCCCCCTTACGTTTAATTAGTGTACCTATCGAGTATGATTCCAAATGAAGGGAATACTAACCTAAAGTGTGCAAGAAGGGAGTAATCATGAAAACGATTAAGCCGATTAAATTAGGTTCAAGCAAAGAAGAAACTAGCGAACCATTAACTTCTGCAGAAATGGGTAAACTATGGGCTACTTATATGGGAAACAGCATGTCAAAATGCATTTTAAGTTATTATCTCCAACATGTTGAAGATAAGGATATAAAAACTTTATTAGAAAATGCATTAAAATTAACGTTAGAATTTATGAATACAATAGAAGGAATTTTTGAAAAGGAGAACTTCCCTATTCCTAAAGGTTTTGGGGAAGAAGACGTAAACCTTGGAGCACCTCGTTTATTTCAAGATCGTTACTATGTTCATTATTTGAAATACGTTGCAAAAGCGGGAATGAGTATCTATAACGTTGCAATACCGCTTATCATTAGGAGAGATGTGAAAGAATTCTTTAGGTATTGTATGGATGCCACAATGGACCTGATGGAGCAAATCAATGAAATATTAATGAATAAAGGATTTATTATCAAGCCTCCTTTCATTCCAGTCCCTGAAAAAGTGGAGATTGTTCATCAGGACTTTTTAAATGGTTTCTTGGGACATGTTCGCTCTTTACATGCATTAGAAATTGCTCATCTATACGACAATATTGAAAATAATGTAACGAGCAAGGCACTCATTATGGCATTTGCCCAAGTTGTAAAGGATGAAAAGACACGAAAGTTGTTTGAATGGGGCAGGGATATGACCACCAAAAGTGTTGAACGTTATATGCAAAAGCTGCATGATGAAAATTTACCTACACCTTCTTTTTTAGACGATTTGGTGACAACATCAACTTTTTCACCCTTTTCAGATAAATTAATGTTGTTTCACAAAATGGATATGTTCTCAATGAAAATAAGGGCATTTGGAAATTCAGTTGCAGTAAATGGAAGGCATGATATTGGGCTAATGTATACCAAGTCGTTATTGAAAATTGGACAATTTGTAGAAGGGGCAGCAAAAATTTATATTGAAAAAGGCTGGATGGAACAACCGCCACGTGCTGTTGATAGAAAAAATTTGGCGTCTAGTTGAGGATCGACCTTTCACAAATGAAAGTAATTCATAATTGTGCTAACATTATGATAATTACTGAAAGGAGTGAGTGGGTATGAGTAAGTCAATTCCGGAGATTACACTAAATGATGGGATAACTTTACCGGTAATCGGTTTGGGAACCTATAATCTTAAAGGGAATGAAGGGGTTCATTCCATCTTAAGTGCAATTGATAATGGCTATCGACTAATCGATTCTGCTTATAATTATGAAAATGAAGGAACGGTAGGAGAAGCTGTTAGACGAACTTCTGTTCCAAGAAAAGACCTTAAAATCACTTCCAAATTACCGGGCAGATATCATTCCTATGACAAGGCAGTTCAGACTATGCAAGAATCTTTATACCGTGCAAATTTAGATTATTATGATGTGTATCTGATTCATTGGCCAAACCCAATACAGGACAGATATGTGGAAGCATGGCAGGCATTAATTGATGCAAAAAAATGGGGACTAATTCGTTCGATTGGTGTTTGTAATTTCTTACCTGAACATATCGAGCGGTTAGAACAGGAAACTGGCGTAAAACCCAGCATGAACCAAATTGAATTGCATCCATTTTTTAATCAAGCATCACAAAGAAAGTGGCATGAAGAGCATAAGATTGTAACGGAATCGTGGAGTCCCTTAGTTAGAGCTCGCGAAATCTTAGAAAATGATACGATTCAACAGATTGCTGATCAACATAACAAATCAATATCACAAGTAATTTTACGTTGGCACTATCAACTTGGCGCCATTTCTATTCCTAAATCAGCATCGCCTGAACGGCAGCTTGAAAATATATCTATTTTTGATTTCTCCCTAGATGAGAAAGAAATGAATATTCTTTCAGGCTTAACTCGCCCTGATGGCAGGCTTAACAATCAGGACCCTGCTACATACGAAGAATTTTAAACTATCATCGATAGTAAAATCGATAAAGCGCACACTATTAAAGTGATGCGCTTTTTTGCATGTAACACAAGGCATTCTTAAGAATGTATAAATTATTTTCAAAACACTATTGTAAATCTTCTGATTATTTGTATAATGAATGTAATGGATACTGTCGACAGCATACAGAATACTGTTGACTGAATGGAGAGGTTAAAATGATTGTAAAAAAGTCTAATCCTTTATACGAACAAATTTACGATAATATAAAGGAATCTATTATTAATGGTGAATTTAAATCAGGAGAAAGAATTGTTGATGGATGGATAGCAGAAAAATTAGGAGTAAGCCGAAGTCCGGTAAGAGAAGCATTCAGAAAGCTTGAACAAGATGGATTAATCGTCAATCAAGATGGTACCACCTTTGTGTATAAGCCAAACGTAGAAGACGTCATTGAACTTTTTGAAGTTCGAGCAGGGCTTGAAGGCATGGCCGTATTTCTGGCCACACAATCAATGACAGACGAACAGATTGATGAACTTGGTGAATCCATAGTACAGGTTAAAAACGCAATAAAAGAAAAGAAAATGGCAGAAGTCGTTAAGTTAAATACTTTTTTTCATGAATGTATCGTAAAGAGCAGCGGAAACAAAAGGCTTCTAGAAATGATGGGTAAAATAAATAATTTAATCCTCCTTTACCGTAATAATTTTTTCGCAAAATTTTATGGAAGTGATGTTTTCATACATGAACACCATGAAGTGGTTGAAGCAATGAAAACGCGGAATCCAGTGGTGGCATCTGAAAAAATGAGGGAGCACATTCTTAATGATTTAGATCAATTAAAAGAAAGGTTGAGTACGCACCTAGATGAATGAAATTAAATGGGATAGGCTTCACCCTTAGTTTTCAGTCAAAGAAAGGAGAACGAAGATGCGTATTTGGGACCAATATCTCGATGAAAGAGATTTAAAGAACTATTCTGCCAGTGGGTTTGGAAAAAAATATGGGATAGGGAAAAATCCGGCTTTGATTATTGTTGATGTTACATATGGTTTTACAGGTGAAGAAGCGGAGCCAATTGAGGAGTCAATTAAAAAGTATCCGGCAAGCTGTGGAGAAGTAAGCTGGGAAGCTATTAAATATATTCAAGCGTTATTAAAGACTTCTAGAAATGCTGAAATTCCTGTGTATTATACCATTATCGAAGGGTATAAAGATTCTTCTAATGAGCGGGTTGCCGTTAAGGGAAATCTATTTTCACACCCCTCCCTTCTTGAAGGGGAAAAAGGAACGTGGGTAGTGGATGAAATAAAGCCATTACCTGGGGAAGTTGTTTTATCTAAAAAGAAGCCAAGTGCTTTTTTTGGTACACCATTAATTTCCCATTTAATGTCCGACCAGGTCGATACCGTCATTGTAGTCGGGTGCACAACAAGCGGTTGCATACGAAGCACTGTGGTAGATGCATTCTCTTATAACTATCAAGTGATTGTTCCCGAGGAATGTGTATTTGACAGGAGTATAACCTCGCATGCTATTAACCTCTTTGACATGCAGCAGAAATATGCAGATGTGGTAAAAACGGATGAACTCATAAAGGAATTAACTCTGCTTTCACCGGTTAAATGAAACTTTTTCGCAAAATAATCAGAGAAAAGGGATGTGCAAAATTTGACTAAGAATTATCGTATTGGCCTTATTGTTCCAAGCTCTAACACGACTATGGAAACAGAAATTCCGGCGATGCTAAATGCAAGGGGCAATGAGGAGGAGACGTTTACCTTTCACTCCAGCCGTATGAGGATGCTTCATGTAACAAAGGAAGAATTAACGAAAATGGATTTGGAGAGCGACCGCTGCGCGGTCGAACTATCTGATGCCAGATGTGATGCGATTGCTTACGCCTGTTTGGTCGCGATTATGTCACAAGGCTCTGGTTACCACTGTCTTTCCGAGTCGCGTCTTTCAAGCATAGCAAAGGAAAATGGGACCGATATTTCTGTCATAAGCAGTGCTGGGGCACTGGTAGAAGGGATCTACACTTTAGGTGCAAAAAAAGTATCCATTATTACGCCGTATATGAAACCGCTTACCAAAATGGTAGTTGACTATATTGAAGAAAGCGAGATTGAGGTATTGGATTCAATCAGTTTGGAAGTGGCTGATAACCTGGAAGTGGGAAGGCTAAATCCTCTCAACCTGCTAGAAATAGTGAAGGATTTAGATGTTAGTCAAGCAGATGCAGTGGTTTTATCTGCATGTGTTCAAATGCCATCATTGCCGGCCATTCAAAAGGTAGAAGACAGGATTGGATTACCTGTTCTTTCAGCAAGTACGGCAACAGTCTATCAAATTCTTAAGAGTTTAGATCTAAAAGCGAGTGTTCCAAATGCCGGGAAGTTATTATCAGGTGCTTATTAAAAATCTGAAACAAAAAGCTTTCAAAAGGATGTCAGTTTGTTGTAACACACTTTAAATTAGTGAAAACGGGGGTTATCTGATGAGTGAGCAGTTTACTAAGTTACTTTCACCTGGGAAAATAGGCAGCCTTGAATTAAAAAACAGAATCGTAAAAGCGCCGCAATCGACGGGTCTAAGTAATCGTGATGGTACAGTCTCTGAAAGATTGGTCAGACATTATAAAGAAATCGCACGCGGCGGTACAGGTCTGATTATTGTGGAATATACGTATATCGACAATGAAGCGAGTAAATCAGCGTATTGCCAATTAGGAATTAGTGATAATGAACATATTGCAGGTTTATCCTGGCTGGTTTCTTCGATTCACGATGAAGGGGCAAAAGCAGGCATTCAAATTGAACATTGTGGAAGGCAAAAATTCTTAGGTACACCACCTATTAAAGCACCATCAAGAATCCCCTGGCCAACGCTTTATGAACAAACCGGAAATGTACCCGAAGAACTCACTATAGAAGAAATCAAACAAATTGTAGAAGATTTTGGCGATGCAGCTAGGCGTGCAAAGATTGCAGGATTTGATTTAGTTGAAATACATGCTGCGCACGGCTATTTGATTACAAATTTCCTTTCCCCTCACACAAATAAACGGACAGACTTATACGGTGGGACTTTAGAGAATCGAATGAGGTTTTTACTGGAAGTCATTAGAAACGTGAAGGCAAAAGTAGGTGAGGAATTCCCGATAACCATGAGAATAAATGGGACAGATTATGAACCCGATGGCATTACCATTGAGGAATCGATAGAGGTTTGTAAGCAGGCTGAACAACTGGGCATCTGCGCTTTCCATGTGTCAGGCGGCGATCATCACATGATGAATTATCAAGTAAGCCCCATGACAGTACCAAAAGGCCCAAATGTGTGGGCAGCAGAGGCCATTAAACGAACTGCTTCTGTTCCCATCATTGCATCAGGATCCATTACCACACCGCAATTTGCAGAAGAAATCCTCCAAGATAAAAATGTCGACTTTGTTTCTCTAGGTAGACCTTTACTTGCGGACCCTTCCTTCCCATTAAAAGCGAAAGAAGGCCGGCCGGAAGATATTATTCCTTGTATTCGTTGTAATGACGGTTGTATGGAAAGAACATTCTTCAACTATCAATCTATTAGGTGCTCGGTCAATCCAAATACGGGTAGAGAAGGTGAGCTTCCAATAACACCCGCTAGTGCTCCTAAAAATATTGTGGTAGTTGGAGGTGGACCTGCAGGAATGGAGGCCGCTAGAGTCAGTGCACTTCGTGGCCATAAGGTTACACTATTCGAAAAAGGAAAAGTAGGCGGAGCTTTGCCGGCATCATCGGTTACTCCATTTAAAGCGGATATCCGAACGCTAGAAAACTACTTCTCTGCCCAAATAGAGAAGTTGAAGATAAAAATAGTGCATGAAGAAGCAACGCTGAATACGATTAAAGCCGGTGACTTTGACGCCGCTGTGATTGCAGTTGGAAAGATACCAAAACCTGTTCATATTAAGGGTATGAACCCATCAAAGACCATATATGGAATAGATGTTTTGTCCCAAAAGGAAAAAACTGGACAAAATGTAGTCATAGTTGGCGGAGGGATGACCGGGGTTGAAACCGCTTTATTTCTAGCTGATCAGGGACGAAACGTCACTATTATAGAGCAGTCGAAGGATATTTTGAATGATGACTTAATTACTTTCAAAATGTCATATAGGGAGTTTTTAACTCAAAAAGGCATAGCCATTTATACTTCATCAGAAATAAAAGAAGTAAATGAAACGGAAATAACGATTATAAATAGGTCTGGTAAGGAGCAAATCTTAACTGCTGATACAGTCGTTATAGCAACAGGATATGCAGCAAATATTGATTTGTCACGGCAATTACAAGAACAAACAGATCTAAAGGTCTTTCCGATTGGAGATGGAAAGCGTCCAGGAAAAATATACGATGCCATTCATGATGGTTATGTAACCGGACTGCGTATCTAGCCATGACAATCAAACCGAATAGATTAGGCAGCAAATAAAGATTCATATAAATAATTGGGGAATGGGAGTGCTCAATATGTGTAAGGAATTGAAGTCGCCGCTTTCTAATAGGGCTAGAACCATATTAGAAGATTTTCAGGCAAGCCTTGAGCAAGGAATCTCAAAAATTGGAGTCTTGAATGATGAGGAAATACATCAAGCAGAGTTAGAAAGAGTTTTCGGGAGAAACTGGAATTTTCTTGCACATGAATCGGAAATACCGAACAATAATGATTACGTTCTTCGGTCTATTGGAGACGATACGTTTATTGTAAACAGGGGAAGTGACGGTGAAATCCGCGTATTATTGGATGTTTGTCCACACCGCGGAGCGAGCATTTGCCGGGCCGCAAAAGGAAGCTCTTCTCATTTTACCTGTCCCTATCATGGCTGGACGTTTAAAAATAATGGTGATTTAGTGGGAACCCCTTCGTTTAAGGATGCTTATAGCGGTCTGGATCGGAAGGAATGGGGACTTACTCAGGCACCTCGGGTAGAAATATTTCATGGCTTCGTTTTTGCGACGTTAGATGAGAACTGTCCTGACCTGAAAGAATCATTAGCCGGCATGGGTTGGTACTTGGATATGATCTTTTCTTTGCAAGATCAAGGTATGGAAGTTTTGGGAGAACCCCAACGCTTCATCATTAAGGCGAACTGGAAAATTGCTGCCGAAAACTTTTCTGGCGACGATTATCACTTAATGACTCTCCATAAATCAACCTATGATATTGGGGTCATGCAAATCCCTCTTAGAGAAAATATGAAGGGCTATCATATACAGGCAGGAAATGGTCATGGAATCAGCTTTTCTATTGATCTAGAAAGTAAGGACCCGCTTTTCTTTTTCTATCCAGAAGAAATTGTCAAAACCTTTAATTTGGAAAATTTATCTGAAAAACAGCTCGAACTAGCACGTGGCTCACGCGTTTGTGTCGGAAATATATTCCCGAATATTTCATTCCTCATGCTTCCGTTAAGTCCTGATCCTAAAAATGTTCCGCCTACCCCGCTGTTTACGTGGAGAGTTTGGCAGCCAAAAGGCAAGGATGAAATTGAGGTTTGGAACTGGTTCATGATGTACAAAAATACCTCAGAGGAATTTAAAAGGGCCTCTTATCGCGCAGCAATGGCGTCATTCGGAATTGCCGGAACGTTCGAACTAGATGATGCCATCCCTTGGGAAACTATTACAAGAAATGCCAAGGGGACGTTTGCTAAGAAAAACATGAAATTAAATCTACAGATGGGGATGGAAGGGATGGGAACGGCGAAACAAGTCATGGATTGGCCATTTCCTGGAACAGCCTATTATCCACGTTATGAAGAAGGAAATCAGCGGCATTTGTATCGCCACTATTTAAAGGAAATGCTCTCAGAAGAGTAAAAGGGGGGAATCAAAATGAAGGTGCCTTTTGATCTATATCAAGAAGGAATTGAATTCTTTCTGCAAGAAGCTGAATTGATTGATGACGGGAAATTCAGGGATTGGCTGGAACTGATGACAGATGATTTTACGTATAAAATTCCAGTAAGAGTGACACGTGAGAAAGCAGCCCCAACTGAATTCAGCGATTTGGCCAGTCATATGGACGAAACAAAAAACACAATGGAGATGCGTGTCATTCGTGCCTATTCAGAATACAACTGGGCGGAAGATCCTGTATCAAGAACAAGGCATTTTTTAACCAATTTCAGAGCTGCGATGGATGAAATCGATGAAAACGAAATCCACTATAAAACAAACTTCCTATTATATAGAGGGAAATTTGATTTGCCGACTTTTCAGTTTTTAAGCGGTGAAAGGCATGATACGATCCGCCGAGTGGATGGACAGTGGAAAATAGCTAAAAGGCTTATTTTACTTGATCATGCCACCATACCAATGAATAACCTGGCGATCTTTATTTAGACAAGAGAAAAATTACCCGAAGGAGAATGAAAATGTCAGAAAAGGATGATTCAATACAAATTGCAAATGAATTTACGTGTATCCATGTTCGAAAAATTCAAACAAAAAATGGTGAGTTACTGGAAATCGAGTCGAAAAAAAATGATGGAAAAATCACATTGGATGCAATGCAATTGGAAAGCTTGACGCTATTAAAACCAGAACATTTTTCGAAATTTTTTGAAATTCATTTTGGCTTGGATAATACCTTTTCAAAAGAGTAATTAAACCAACTAATCTAGTAGAAAGGGTGAAGGTTATGCATTCGAAAGCCCAAAGATTTGAACACGTAGAATTGAAAGTGAACGATATTTCTAAGGCCATGAATTTTTATAAAGAGGGTTTAGGCTTAGTAGAAATAGCAAGAGAAAATGGTGTTATTTATTTAGGCTGTGGCTATGATAAAAACTACGATTTGGCCATCTCTGAAGGAGGAACTGGCGTTTCCCATTTCGCGGTCCGGGCAGATAACGAAGAAGAAGTGGAGTATTTCTATAAAAAAATATCGAATCTTGGTGTACGAGTGGACCGTCATAACGGAACAGAACCAGGGCAGGTAAAGGGAATTCGCTTCAATTTGCCCAGCGGCATTCCGATGGAGTTTGTTCTGGTTGAAGATAATAGTTATGTCAATCCAGCAAGGCCAGCTTACCCTCGAAATGTGGCATCTGCGCCGTTGAATATTGACCATATTAATTTGATGACGGTAGATGTGAAAAAAGAAACAGATTTCTTTCGCGAAGTACTGGATTTTAAAATCTCTGATATTGTCGATCCCGAGATGAATGGGAAATATATGATGACCTTCATGCGCTTTCGCGGCTACCATCATGATGTCGCAACAACAATTACGAAGAATCCTAACGATACATTGCATCATCTTTCTTGGACGATGAGTAATTTTGAACATATTAAGGTTGCCTGTGATGTTTTGGCACAATTTGAAATTGATGTGGAATTGGGGCCGGGTCGTCATCCAATTGGTCCGAATTTATATGCCTATTACTTGGAACCGGGTGGAAATCGCTTTGAATACGTGGCTGAACAAGCCTATTTAGATCCGGATTCTCCGACGAAAATATGGAGAAGCATGGCGGATACCCTTGAATCATGGTCTAAACTTAGAAAACCCCCGGGAAGTTTTATTAAAGGAATGTAGTCTAGAAGGAGAGTGGAAAAGATCGGACGCTTAAATGGTAAAGTTGCTTTGATTACAGGTGCGACTTCTGGGTTAGGCAGGGCAGTTGCAGAGCGCTTTGTCGAAGAAGGTGCTCACGTATGTATTGTCGATAAATCGCAGGAACGGCTTGAGGAAATGCAGACTCTTTTAGGGGAAGCGATTATTACTGTCCATGCAGATGTAAGCACTTTAGAGGGAAATATCAAAATGGTGGAGGCAACCGTTGAGAAATTTGGAAGGGTAGACATTTTTATCGGCAATGCAGGGATCTATGATGGAAATATGGGAATTAATGACCTTTCTCTTAACCGAATAGAGGCAGCATTTGATGAAGTCATGAATGTCAATGTCAAAGGATACTTACTAGGGGCAAAAGTAGTTCTTCAAGAGCTGCTTAAAACAGAAGGGTGTATGATTTTCACCGCCTCTCATGCCAGCTTTTATTCCGCCGGAGGCGGCCCTATTTATACCGCCTCCAAGCATGCCATCGCAGGCTTAATCAAAGAACTAGCTTACGAACTTGCGCCAAAGATCCGTGTGAATGGAGTGGCACCAGGTGTGATTGCGACGGCTATGGGGATGCCGAATTCCTTAGGTTCAGAGGCTCCTTCAATTATATCTGGAGTGGAACAGGCATTACCGCTGCCATTCATTCCAGAATCTAAGGATTATGTAGAGCTTTATGTATTACTCGCCTCTGAAGGTGCCAAGGCAATGACTGGAACCATCATCCAGGCTGACAATGGAATAAGCATAAGAGGATTAGTAAGGACATCCGGCGGTCTTTAAATGAAGAAAGGTAACCAATAATTCCTACTATATTTGGAGGTTAATAGATGGCAAATCGCGATGTAAAAGATTTGGCAAACCATTCGGAGAGCCTTTTTTGATGATACGAGGGATATGGAGCGAAGGCTTCATTCTGCAAGTGACAAGGATGATTATGGAACACTTAGAGTGCCTGGTGATTGGAGATTTGGAGCTTGGAGCAGTGCCTGGAGCTGGATGGGGCTATCAACGGCTATTGCCTATCCGCTAACAGGAGCATTATTAACTCTGGCATTCGGAGCCATTTCTGTCATTATCGGCTTTCTAATTTCAATGGTTTTAGTAGGTTTTGGAGTGTATTACACATCGATGAAGTCGGCAAATGAGGGTATTGGAAAAGATTTAATGAGCCGATCATCATATGGGTACCTCGGTTCAGTTCTTAACACATTGTTTGTTGGCATTTATTTAGCCATACTGTTTTCGCTTGAAACCTCAGTTATTGCTGGATCTTTAGCAGAATTTTTACCATCTTTACCTTTTTGGCTGCTTGTTCTACTCATTATCGCAGTATTTGTACCATTAGGAATCTACGGAATGGTATGGATTGCAAAGCTTCAAACCGTTACCTTTGTCCTTTATGTAGTGGGAATCGGACTCGTTTTTATTGGTCTTTTTACCGGCTGGTCTGAACTAACAAGTACCGCTTTTGCGGGTGAATGGTGGAAGCTGAATCCGAATAATGTTCCAATATCTTGGATGACGATTATCGGTGCAACCGGAGCTTGGATGGGTGCGTTTGGGTTCATGAATATTTTCGCTTCCACCGACATTACAAGGATGACCCGCCGAAGTGAACGAAAAAAGATTGCTGTTCTTCAAGTCATTATCAACTCATGTATTAATTCATTCCTGATTGGGGCAATGGGTATTTTTCTTCCTTGCATCATCAAATGGTGTGAATCCGGATCCGGGAGTAACATTTGTTTGGGTATTAGGGCCATTAGGGCTGCTATTAGTTTTTGTTACGCAATTAAGAGGAAATGTCATGAACATGTATTTAGGAACTCTAGCTTTTGATAATGTTTTAGCCCAATTAACAAAGAAGAGCTTCATGCGTTCCTGGCTTTTAATTCCTTTTGTCCTCATCGGCTTTATCATGGTAGTCAGCCCATTTTTACAGTACTTTTCGACGATTGCTACGTTTGCCGGTGTGATTTTTGCTTCTTGGGTAGGATCAACCTTTGGCGAGGCAATGCTGGTCCGTCCGCTTTATAACATTCCAAAATGGTCGGAATTCCGCCGTGCGTATTTGCCGAATATCAATTGGATTGGTTTTACTTCCCTGCTAGTTTCTATCATTGTCGGTATGGCGGCAACATTGGGCATATGGGGAGATATTTTAAAGGCATTATCCGTGTTTGTCAGTTTACTGTTAGCATTTATTTTACCAGTAGTGATGGCCGCTGCTCTTGGAAAAGAAAAAACGATTCAGCAGTACTTTAAACGGATCCCTGAAATTCCTTCAGTTGAATCTGATACCATGACATGTTTTGTAACAGGTGAGACAGAGCACAAAAGTGATTTTGTTTTATGCCCATTTCATAGTGATAATTGGATTTCGTCTACAGCATGCGCAACTGAGACAAGATGTAATAAAATGTGCCAAGTCAAACCTGTACCAAATACAGTACCAATCGATCAATCATTGTAATGATCAATCATGTTTGTTAACAAAAAATTTCCTAAGGGAGTGGATGTAATGCTTACGAATTTTACACAATTAACGAAACTGTTTAGAGATGAATTGGTTCTTTGCGGAGTAAAAGAAGGTGAATTTGTTGTCGTGGCCAGCCAGCCGGAATCACGCGTTGGATATGTTGATGCTTTCTTAGCGGCAATTGAATCCTTAGGTGCCCATGGTATGAATCTACAGTTCCCAGGCATTCGTCATGCCCATTTGCCTTATATCGGCCGGCAAACACAGGATATTGATATTTTTATAGATTCAACTCCTCAAGCGATGGAAACCTTAAGAAAAGCGGATATGGTAGTGGATGTAACAGCGGAAGGTCTTGTCCATACAAAAGCAAGAGCCGTTACTCTAAGTAATGGAGCAAGAATGCTAATGGTTTGGGAAAAGGCTGAAATCCTTGAAAGAATGTTCCCAAGAGAATCATTAAGGAAGCGTGTAGAAACGAGCATGGATATGTTGAAACAAGCGGAAACCATGAGAGTTACTTCTGCAGCCGGCACTGATATCTCTGTTAGACTGGCAAGTGATACTCCGATTATTGGGCAATATGGTTATACCGATCAGCCTGGAAGATGGGATCATTTTGCTGGCGGGTTTGCGGCCTTTTATCCGATTGAGGAAAGTGTGAACGGGCGAATCGTTTTAGATGCGGGGGATATTTTATTGCCGCTGAATCGTTATATTTCCTCTCCAATTGACATCACGATTGAAAAAGGTTTTATCACGGATATTAAGGGCGAAGGCTTGGATGTTTTATTATTTAAACAGTATTTTGAGTCGTGGAATGATAAGGATGTATACGGGACGTCCCATTTCGGCTGGGGGTTAGATGAAAATGCCCTTTGGGAAGCTCTTAGCTTTTATGGTAATGAAACATACGGGATGGATGCACGTGCCTTTGCAGGGAATTTTATGTGGTCAACAGGCCCAAATGCGCATGTAAAGCGTTTTACCAAGTGCCATTATGATATTCCGATGCGCGGCTGCTCAATCGAACTTGATGGAAAAGAAATTATTACAGCAGGCACGATTGTGGATCCACGACTAAAACCATAATAAGGGCGGATAACATGACGAATAAACTAAAGGTATCAATGGTCCAAATGCAAGTAACCGATCAGGTGGAAATAAATGTTCAAAAGGCTATTGAATTAACAAAGGAAGCAGCAAAGAGTAATCCCGATGTGATCGTCCTTCCAGAAAACTTTCATTTAATGGGGACCAAACAGGACTTTTTTGAAAAAGCAGAAACGATTGATGGTCCTACCATAACGAAGTTGAAGGAGACGGCCCGGGAATTAGGTACCTATATTGTTGCAGGGACAATGAAGCTTCGGGTGAAGGAAGAAGGAAAATTAAAAAATACATGCTGTGTGATTAACCCAGAAGGGGAAATTCAAGATGTGTATGATAAAATCCACACTTTTAACGCCCAAATAGGCGGCAGAACCCATGCTGGCAGTCAAGTAGAAGATGCTGGCGATCGGATTGTCGTTACCAACATAAAGGGAGTTCCAGTTGGCCTAAGCGTTTGTTTCGATATTCGTTTTCCGGAAATGTTCCGTATTCTTACTTTAAAAGGTGCAAAAGTCATTCTCGTGCCAGCCATTTTTATGCTGCATACGGGGATGGACCATTGGGAAGTCCTTTTACGGGCCAGGGCTATTGAGAACCAGGTGTATATGGTGGCACCTGCTACCCATGGACAGTTCCCGCCGCATAATGATTGGAGTTACGGCCGCAGTATGGCCATCGACCCTTGGGGGCTCATGATTGCTCAGTCATCTGACAGAGACGGAGTTGTCACAGTGGACCTTGATTTAGATTTGGTCGAGGATGTCAGGAAACGGGTACCGTCTTTATCCCAGCGAAGACCAGATGTCTATAACTGGGCAGAGTTTGATCATTGATAGGAGAGGTGTAATGTGGATTTAGGGATGAATGGAAAAGTTGTGCTCGTAACGGCAGCAAGTAAAGGTCTTGGATATGCGGTAGCCGAAGCAATGCTCGCTGAAGGGGCACGTGTAGCCATCAGTTCAAGGAGCGAGGAAAGCATTAAAAAGGCAGCTGAAGAATTATCTAAAGGCGGCAAACATGATGTTTTTTCCGTCGCTGCCGATTTGTCAAAGCCGGATGATGTGGAGCGGTTAATGGATCAAGTTCTCCATCATTTTGGTCAAGTGGATATTTTAATCTGTAATACCGGTGGTCCGAAAACATCTGATTTTGTTGATACTGAAGAGGGTGACTGGAAAAACGGAATGGATATGATGCTGTTCCCAGTCCTTCAAATGACAAAAAGAGTTGTACCTAAAATGAAAGAAAACAAATGGGGCAGAATTATCTTTATGACCTCCACCTGGGTGAAACAGCCACGGAAAAGCGGGGTTATTTCGACGATGGCCCGCAGTGCCGTTTCGGGATTATCAAAGCACCTGTCAAATGAATTAGCGCCAGATAATATCCTAGTCAACCAAGTTTTGCCTGGTCCAACATGGACGGATCGATCTAGGGAAATTACCAGACGTTTATCAGAAGCACGCGGGGTACCTGTAGAAGTCATAAAAGAAGAAATTGCTGAGGAAATTCCTCTTGGCCGATATGGTACAGCAGAAGAGATCGCTAATGCCGTCACTTTTCTAGCTTCAGAAAAAGCATCCTTTATCACAGGGGCAGCCTTGCAAGTGGACGGCGGGCAAATAAAAGCAACAGTTTAATAGATTCTAACTTTTTAGTAATTGCATATTTACATTGACGATGACCCTGTATTTGGCAAAAGCTAAGAATGCCGTACTAAATATGGGGTTATTCAATTAGGATTAAAAACTATCTGTATCAATAGCTGTCGACAGTATCCAGTATTCAGACGACGATGAATAAATGGTTAATTTCAGATTAAGTATTGAGCGGAGGCAGATATATGAATTCGAGTAAATTAGAAAAGGTTTTTCATGCGGATGAACAAAATTTTTATGACACACGAGATATGGCATTTGAAATGGACAGTGAAGCAGCCACAGATGATTACGGACTAAACAGAGTTCCAGGAAATTGGAGGTTTAGTCCTTGGCAGGCTTTCTGGAGTTTATCCGGCATACCGACTGGACTTGCCTTTCCGCTAACAGGGGCACTCTTGACGCTATCCTTTGGAGCTCCTGCGACAATTATTGGATTTTTGATTACTGGGATAATTGTTAGTTTCGGGATTTACTATGCGTCTAAGCAAGCTTCAAATGAGGGTATTGGAAAGGACTTAATGACTAGAGCCAGTTTGGGGTATTATGGTTCAATCGTTACTAGTTTATTTTCAGCGCTATTCTTTGTCCTTATGTTTTCTGTAGAACTTACTGTTTTAGCAAACTCGCTTTCTGAATATGTTCCGATTTTACCTTATTGGGTCTCAGCCGCCTTGATTGTAGCCGTATTTGTCCTGCTTGGCATATATGGCATGGTTTTGATCAACAAATTGCAAAATTTCACCCTATGGCTTTATGCGATTGGGCTTATTCTCGGATTTGTTGGACTGTTTTACGGTTGGTCAGATAAAGCAAGTGCTGATTTTGCTAGGGACTGGTGGAAAGCGAATCCGTCAGGTGCACCCCTGTCTTTTACAACTGTATTGTCTGCAACAGGTTCATGGATCGGAGCATTTGGGCTAGTTTCCATTTGGGCATCCACTGATGTAACGCGAATGGTCCGTCGCAAAGAGCAGAAGAAGGGAGCGGTGCTATCCTCGATAATATTGGGGGTGTTCGGCTGTGTAATAGCTGGGATGCTGGGAATTTTTCTACTTGCTTCCACCCAATTCACAAATCCTGATCCTGGTGTAACATTCGTTAGGCTTCTTGGACCATTTGGTTTATTTTTCATCATTATTACACAATTACGCATCAATATTATGAATATGTACTTGGGTACGCTCGCATTTGACAGTAGCGTGGCTCAGGTGAGTAATAAGGGTGTCGCCCGTTCGTGGCTGCTTGTTCCGTTTGCTATTATCGGCTATATCATTGTCATTATCCCCGGATTCATGGGTTATTTTCCGACTCTAGCTTCGATGGCCAGTGTCCTGTTTGCGGCATGGGTTGGAGCAGTCTTCGGCGAAAAAATGCTTGTAAGACGCAGATATGGTATTCCATCATGGAGTGAATTTCGGAGGGCGTATTTACCAGCAGTGAACTGGATTGGATTTGCATCCTTTTTGTTCCCAACCATTTTGGGCCTAGCAGGAGTGATTGGTTTGTTTGGAGATTCATTCAAGGCAACAGCGGTTCCAGTTACGTTTGTTGGTTCGTTTTTTCTTCCCGCAATCCTTGCAATGTTGTTAGGAAAAGAAAAGGTCGTTCGTCAATATTTTGCTAGAATTCCCGAAATCCCTGAAAGCGATTCGGATATGATGGATTGTGCCATAACAGGGGAAACACTGCATCGCAGCGATTTTGTGCTCTGTCCATTCCATAATAATACATGGATTTCATCTAAAGCCTGTGCATCCGAGTCAAATTGTGGGAAAATGTGTCAATTCATGAACATTCCCAAAGAACTTCCACAACAAAAAGAAGCATAACAGGGGCTGGCTACTATAGAGTGGAGCGTAGACGGATTTAATCGAGTGATCTAGAGACTTCACTTTAATAAAAACATGGATTGGAGGGTCTTTCAATGACTGTAGCTGCTTATTCTAATCTGTTTACACCAGGGAAAATTGGCAAGCTGGAAATAGAAAATCGAATCGTTAAAGCCTCCACAGGCACAGGTCTTGGTAATCGGGATGGTACGGTATCGGAGAGGCAGATAAGACATTACAAAGAATTGGCCAGCGGCGGGGTCGGGCTGCTTATTGCTGAATATGTCTTTATCGACAATGATGCAAGTAAAACAGCTTTCTGTCAGTTAGGGATTAGTGATAATGAATATATCGCAGGTTTATCGTGGCTTGCTTCTACCATTCATGATCAAGGAGTAAAAGTTGGAATACAGCTTGCACACTGCGGGAGACAAAGGATGCTGGGCATTCCTCCTGTAAAAGCTGCCTCTCGTATCCCGTGGCCAGAACAATATGAAACAACCGGAATGATGCCGGAAGAACTGACGATTGAGGAAATGAAACAAATCGTTAAAGATTACGGCGCTGCAGCCAAACGGGCCAAAACGGCAGGATTTGATTGTATTGAAATTCACGCTGCCCATGGCTATTTAATAACAAACTTTCTTTCCCAACTTACGAACAAGAGAACGGACTTATATGGCGGCAGTTTAGAAAACAGAATGAGATTTTTAACGGAAGTAGTCAAAAGTGTGAAAGAAGAAGTAGGAGATGATTATCCCGTGATCTTGAGGGTCAATGGGACAGATTATGAACCTGGTGGCTTTAGGATGGAGGAATCGATTCAAGTATGTAAGAGGGCGGAACAATTAGGGATAGATGCTTTACATGTATCGGGTGGGGATCATACCACGATGCATTACCAGGTAAGCCCTATGTCCATCCCGAAAGGCCCGAACGTTTGGGCTGCAGAGTCAATCAAACAGGAGGTTTCGATCCCGGTCATTGCTTCTGGTTCTATTACCACGCCCGAATTTGCTGAGGAGATTCTTAGTCAAGGAAAAGGAGATTTTGTATCTTTAGCAAGACCTTTATTGGCAGATCCACATTTTCCGTTGAAAGCTAAGGAAGGACGTCCAGAAGATATTATTCCTTGTATTCGTTGTAATGATGGATGTATGGAAAGAACTTTCTTTAACAATCTTTCTGTCAGGTGTTCGGTCAATCCAAATATGGGCAGAGAAGGTGAATTACCAATCAAAGTTTCCGCTGCTCCTAAGAATATTCTTATTATTGGCGGGGGCCCTGCGGGAATGGAAGCAGCCAGGGTAAGCGCACTTCGTGGACATCAAGTTACCTTATATGAAAAAGGGGAACTCGGAGGAGCTTTAGTTGCTGCAGGTGCAGCAAAATTCAAACCGGATATCCATAACTTAATAACGTATTACATTTCTCAGTTGGAAAAACTAGATATTAACATTGTTCATGAAGAGGCCACAGCTGATACCGTCCGAAAAGGGAATTACGAAGAGGTCATTATTTCTACCGGCAAGCTGCCAAAGCCCTTCCAGGTGAAGGGGATGGATAAAATGACAGTTGTTCATGCGAAAGACGTTCTTTCAAAGAAAACAAGTGTCGGTGAAAATGTAGTGATCATAGGAGGTGGATTAACCGGAACAGAAACGGCCTTGTTTTTATCCAATCAAGGGAGACATGTTACTATCGTTGAGAAAGCAGATAGCATCATGAATGATGACTTGATAACATTTAAAACCTCTTACAATGAAATGTTACGTAAACAAAAAGTGTTCATTTACAAAGAGACAGAAATAGAAGAAATTCACGATCAGGGGGCGCTCTTAATCCACCGTGGGGGTGAACGTAGAGAGATTGCCGCTGACACTATCATACTTGCCCATGGTTATACGTCTAATGAAGATTTCGCTCATTCTTTAAAGAACCAAATGAATATAAATGTACACTCCATAGGAGACGGGAAAAAACCGGGCAAAATATACGATGCAATTCATGCAGGGTTTGTAACCGGACTATACATTTAAAAGTATCGGAATTTTTAAATAAAAATTATTTTGGGTGCATACTTCTAGTTCATGTTATGCACCCTTTTTCTCCGAATTAATCTAGTATTCTCCAAGTAAATGAATTTACTCCCAAATTATTATATCCGACGGCTTCCATGGTTAAAAAATGTGCTAAAATAATCGTAAGAATTACATTGATAAGGGGATTTCAGCTTATGAAAATACTATTTCCGATACTTGGAATCATTGGCGGTATAGCCGTTGCGGTTCAAGGTCAAATAAATGGAGGGTTAGGAAAAAGAGTTGGAGTCCTTGAAGCCTCGTTTATTTCGTTTGTTATTGGAACGCTTGCTTTGTTCTTTGCCGTCCTGTTTTTTGGAAAAGGCAATCTTTTGGCGATGACAACAGTTCCGAAATGGCAGTTAATCGGAGGGCTGTTAGGCGTTACTTATGTGATCACAACTATATTCCTCGTACCGAAAATTGGAGTCGCTCCTACTTTAGCTGCGGTCATTGCCGGGCAAATCCTAATGGGTGCAATTATAGACCACTTCGGGTTATTTGGTGGAACACGCATTCCAATTGACGTAAAAAAAATGGTTGCTATTATGTTATTGTTTATATCGCTTTATTTATTCAACCATAAATGATCATTGTGTTTATTTATCTGTTTCAAGTAAACAATATTTCTTAAATTCTAGTTTTTTAGTTGTTTCAAGTTGGACGAATTCAGCAGATTCCAAATGAATTTTTTTCGTGAATAGAGGACCATCATACACAAAGGTATGGTATTCTCCTGATTCTCCCATTGGGCAAATTGTCGTCATTTGTACATCTTGTAAGAACGATTCATCCAGCATTCTGCCAAGCCACGTCTCATCGAGCACATCTTCTCTTACCCGAATAACAATGGCTTTATAGCCCGATTCGACAAACCTTTCCAGTAATGATCCAGCATCTTCTTTTTTGCTCCAAAGGGGATAGAGGGCATCCACACCTGCAGCATTTGCTACCTTTTCGCCCCAATCTCGATGACCATCTAAATAGAGATCTCCGTAAGCAATACCAGTAATCTGATATTGATTCTTCAAGGTTTGCACAGCTTTAACAAATTCTTCTGTGTATGTTTCAAACGTGCATTCGATAAAATGAACAGGTATAGAAAGGGCCTCTCCTTGTAATCGAATCATATCTGTGCGCTCTCCGTGTCCAAATGTTCGGCCAATCTCCTTTGGAACAGTGGTTACGAGGCAAGCGACCTCAAATCCTGTTTGAATAAGAGTATCCAATGCCATACAACAATCTTTTCCGCCACTCCATGATAATGCCACTCGTTTCTCCATGATTCATCATCCTTATAGGTTATATTATTGATAGTTTATCATAGAAAACCGTGGACAAAAACCATTTGGAGGTTCTGGTGGTCTAAATTAACCTCTTTCAAGCCCTAAGAACCGTCCATATGGTCCTTCCCATTTCTTTATTAAGAAACAAGTTTCAGCCCTACAGCTGCACTTAAAACCAAACCAATGAAAACTAGTCTTTTCCAATCTTTAGATTCTCCATATAAAATCATTCCCAATATTGCTCCACCGGACGCACCAATTCCCGTCCATATCGCATAAGCTGTCCCCATAGGAAGTGTTACCATTGCATATGATAACAATAGGAAGCTCGCTCCAAATCCAATAATTAATAAGGCTAAAGATTTCCAATTACGATCCTGATGAAGTTTATTAATCATTGCAACACCAAACATTTCAAATAAACCTGCTAAAACTAAAGAAATCCAAGCCATTAGGAATCAGCCCCTTCCTTGATGTTATCCTTCGTCACTAATTTCAAGCCAATTACACCTACTAATAATAGTAAAATCAAAAGGATTTTACTCATTTTGAATGGTTCTCCAAAGAACAGTATTTCAGAAATAACAGTACCTGCCGTACCTAAGCCAACAAATACTGCATATACAGTTCCTACGGGAAGTTTTCGTCCCGCCATAATCATTCCATAGAAACTGATTATGATTGATATAATAGTACCAACCCAAGTCCAAAAGCCATCTGCGTGTTTCAATCCAATAACCCAAAATACTTCAAATAACGCTGCAACAAATACTTTAATCCAGTTTGTGTTCACTTAAATGACACCTCCGTTTTTTTTACCAAAAACAAAAAAACCTGAGAGAAAACTGTACTACAGTTTCTCCCAGGCTTTTATCCTTCCGTGACACAGCACAGCTGTGAGTTTTCTCTCGGACCAGACCAACTTTAAGTTACGGAACCCTAGAAAACATTTAATATATACAATTAACTATAATTTTACACACATTACTTATTTATTCAAGACTAAAATTTTTGCATGGGTGGTCATGTTATAAGGTATAAAAAGGTAAAATAGTAGAGTGGGAATTGTTTCTGAATAATCTAAACTATATTCAGTGGGATTTCCTGTAGCCTAATAGGAAATTCTATTATTAGCACAACTTTTACAGGCATTTTTGCTTTAGAAAGGTGAGAAGTGGATGGAGTCACTATGGGTGGAATACGCTTGGGCATTGTTCATTCTAATCGGATTAGAAGGTTTGTTATCAGCTGACAACGCTCTCGTACTAGCAGTTATAGCCAAGCATTTACCCGAAGATCAGAAAAAAAGAGCTATCAATCATGGAATCATTATGGCATTTGTATTCCGATTTGCTGCACTTTTTGTTATTTCTTTTATTGCAAACGTCTGGCAAATCCAGGCAATAGGAGCAGCATATCTTCTTTATCTGGGATTGAAACATGTCATACAGGCACGGTTCGGACAAGAAAATAAGAAGATACATAAAGATGATGAAAAGGAATCCGTCGGTAAAGGTTTTTGGCCGACAGTAGGGAAGATTGCTTTAGCTGACCTCGCTTTTGCCATTGATTCCATTCTAGCTGCCGTTGCTCTAGCGCTTGGCCTTCCAGATTCACCACTTAACGATTTCGGCGGGATGGATGGAGGACAATTCATTGTTGTTCTTCTTGGAGGGATTGCTGGCCTTATTTTGATTAAGTTTGCAGCAACCTGGTTTGTACAACTTCTTGAAAAACGTCCAGCACTGGAAACAACAGCCTATGCCATCGTTGCCTGGGTCGGTGTCAAGCTCGCTGTCATTACCCTTGCCCATGAGGATATTGGCGTCTTAAGTCATCATTTTCCCCACAGTACCGTGTGGACACTTATCTTCTATGGAGTATTAATAGGTATCGCCCTAATTGGTTGGTTTGCACCAAGGAAAACACCTTAAAAGCCATAGGGACGGTTTTGGTTTTCTAAATTAACCTCATTAAAGCCATGAGAACCGTCCACTGTGATGTTCCCTTTGGTGTGGTATTACACTTTTAATGATTTCTTGATCAGTAAATATTGTTCAATCTCTTTTAGGAGTTGAAACAATTGGGCTCTTGCTTCAAATTCATCCCTTGATTTCGGGAGAGGTTCTTCTTTGAATTGATTATGCAAATCATGCAAGCGATTTAAATGAAGCTGTGCCGTGTTTCCAGGGTGAATGGCTTCGCTTAATTCTTCAAGAAAGTCCGCGATCATATATCTTTGTGTGACAAGCAGATCAATGGATGTCACCATTGGCAGGATCCGTTCAATGATTTCAAATTGTTTTTCACGCGTCTTGAAATAATAGTAAAAATAATCCTGCGTTCGCAAAAAATGGTTTTGTACATCCCGAAACGCTAAACTTTTCGCTTCTTCTAGCAGGCGGGCAGTTTCAATGATTTCTTGTCCTATCCAACGGCTTTCATTGGTCCGAAGGTAGGCAACCATTTCTTGAAAGATTGTTCGGAAATTTCCTTCTATCGCTTCTTGAAATTGTGTCAATTTAGCATCAAGGCTCGGCATATATAAATTGACAATGAGCGCGACGCCGATTCCAATGGCAATAAGTGCAATCTCGTTTAATACTATTCCAAGCGTTATTTGTTTGCCTGTATACAGATGAAGAACAATAACTGAACTGGTTACAATCCCTTCACTTACTTTAAAACGGACGGTAAGCGGAATAAAGACCAAAAGCAGCAATCCAAGCACAACAGGGTGGTAGGCAATCATTTCAAAGAAGAGAAAAGAAAAGCAAATGGCCAGCATGCAGGCAAAAAATCTGGCATATGCAGCATATAACGATTTTTTTTTTGAATTCTGCACACAAAGAA
Source organism: Neobacillus sp. 19 (assembly GCF_049463095.1). Taxonomy (NCBI): domain Bacteria; kingdom Bacillati; phylum Bacillota; class Bacilli; order Caryophanales; family Bacillaceae; genus Neobacillus; species Neobacillus sp. 19. The sequence continues at coordinate 48,759 of NZ_JBMPZU010000047.1, forward strand.
TAGTTAAGATTCCTGCAGAAGCAAAGTAATTCAAGCCGAAGAATTGAGCAATACTAATTGCTGCGGCGGCTCCTATAGCAGTCTTCACGGTTCGATAACCGATTTTCAATGAGAACATAACATACCTCTAATCATTGTTTATCTTTAAATAGTATAAATAAAAATGCCAAAATCATCTAGTTATTGAAATAAAGATGCCTGTCCCCGGATAAGCAAAAGCTTTTGCGCATCCGGGGACAGGCACAGATTTTTCTCAGCTTCACACAGTGATGACAACTTTTCCTTGTGCGTGACCTTCTGCGAAATACCTGAAAGCATCGGGTACTTCATTCAACCTGTATTTTCTATCAATCACAGGATTTACTTGGCCGGTTTCAAGTAGTTCTTTCAAGTATATCAAATCACTTTGGTTTGCCCTTTGCAAAAATGTCCCCATCTTCTTCCCGCTAGTCTTTGAAATCAAAGGTCCGAGGACCATAGCTTGGAACATTTGTGCCTCAGAACCGCCGACATGAACAAAAATGCCATTGGGAGCTAAGGCTCGCTTATAAGCCGAAATTGAATGATGTCCATTTACTCCCAAAATCAGATCATACCTTTCCGCTTTTTGGGTAAAATCCTCTTTTGTATAATCAATCACATGGTCTGCCCCAATTGCCCGCAAAATGTCTACATTTCGTGTGCTACACACACCCGTAACTTCTGCCCCGAATGATTTGGCGATTTGTACGGCGAAAGTTCCGACACCACCAGAAGCACCATTAATCAATACCTTCTGCCCCGACTGAATCTTGCCTTTATTGCGCAGACCTTGTAATGCCGTAACCCCTGCCATTGGCACCGCTGCCGCCTCTTCAAATGACAGTTTGGCCGGTTTTAGTGCTAATGCAGTTTCGGGTACGGCTGCGTATTCGGCAAAACTGCCCCAACCACTACCGGAAAGGTCACCGAACACCTCATCACCTGGTTGAAATTGCTTCACATCTTTGCCGACGGCTTCCACCACTCCTGCAATGTCACCGCCTGGTATGGAGTATTTTGGTTTTAGAAGACCGAACGCAAAACGAGCTAAGAATGGTTCTCCTTTTAAAAGAACCAAGTTCCCATAATTTAAGGATGCTGCATGGATTTTTACCAAAACTTCCTGATCATTAGGGACGGGCTTTTCTACTTCTGTCCATTCAAGAACATCAGGTGGACCATACTTATTGGAAACGATCGCTTTCATGCAAATTCCTCCTACAATATTCAATTAGTCTATTGGGATACCTAATAAATATCGTAAAAGAACTGACAAAAGAACCATCGTTGAAAAATAATAGGTCTTTATTCAGTTTTGTTGGAGTTGTTGAACAGCCTGAAGTAGAAAAATAAAAAACCACTTTAAAGAGTGGTTTTTTAATCGCGCATTGCTCCTGCCTCTCGGGAAGTCATTGCACCTTGTCCTTCGCTTACATCTTTTTGAATTTCTTGTTTTACTTTTTGTGCATCAGTCCCGCCAAATTCCGGTTTCATCACTGATCCCAAATTCTCTTTAGCTTGTTGATCCTGTTGCATATAAGTCCTCCTCAAATTTATTTAACAATCTTATCATTCCCATCCTGCTCGATGAAATGCTTTAACGAGCAAGATAGTTGAATGCTGTTGGTAATTGTTGTAACGATAAGGGATGTTTAATTATTTACAGTATTAAAAGAGGATTTTTTAGGTGTAATAATTTAAATTCTTTATGCTATCTACAACGAACGGTACAATGATAGAGGTGGGCTTATTTCACTTCCCTTAAGCCCTTCCCTTCATGAATCTCTCGAATCCCTTCCGCGCAAACCCCTAAGGAACGCCAAGAGCAAGTTTCACAGACCACTTGAATATCGGAGGGGGTGACATGCTTCCGGATAAGAGACTCAATATCCTCCCATTTCAGAATTTGCCCGATTTTAAGGTTCATTTTGTCTAAAATAACGGCATCTCTTTCATAGATCTGGTCGTCTTGACAATGGTATTCACCTGAGTTTGGGTACTTTTCACACAATTGATCAGGTCCCTTTACAAGTAGAATTAACGTTTTTGGGTTGTTTCTTAAAGTTTGATGCAAACGTGTCATATTTTTCACATATTCTTGGGAATACCCCATTCCCCGATAGCCTAGAAGGCAAAAAAGATGATGTCCGCGCAGCTTATACATAATTTTCCCCCCTGTGTGTTTAAATCCTTTTGTTTTAAAAGTAAACTAAAAGTTTTATTTGGTTAACATCTATGTTTTCTATCATAACACATGGTGATAGATGGATTGGAAACTTTTCAAATATGTTAAAAGATTATTTCGAACCCTGTTTTTTGTTTAAAAATTCACAGTAAGTTTAGAAAAGAGTAGAAAATATAGTAAGATGGTATATATCGTCACATAGGAGTGGAATTAGAAGAATGAGCATCGATTTGCTTACTAAGCTCGAGGAAGAAAAAGATCAATGGATATTCAGGGCGATTACCCGATTTAATAAAGATTTCTTGCATTTTGACGGGGAAATGCAAGATGAGTTAACAGCAGTGAAACCACCGGAAAATCAGATTATGCAGATTAAAAATATACTGTACAGCATATACAAACAGAAGAAACTTGATTTGGAACGGATGGAAAAAGAAATAAAGCGGAACAAAGATAGAATTGAGGAAGCTGAGAAGGTTTATCGCAATCTGACCATGTCCGCTCAATATTTACAAGAGGATATTACTCACTATGAAGGACTGTTAACGGATTTAGGTCAAATCCAATTAGAAAAGTTCACGTGCGAATTATACAAGAAATTTCAATTTGATCCGAAAAAAGATCAAGTTGTGGTGAAGGAGAGGAAAACGAGTAAGCTGAACAAAAGCTTCAAGGAGGCGGAATGGGAAATGACGGAGTTTTATAGGGAGCAGCTTGTAGAGATTGCTAGAAAGATAAAACAAATGCTGCCTGATGCGGCTCCCTCCTTACTGTTTGATTTCCAATCCACCCCGCCGTTAATCGCTCTTTCCTTGAAACATGGCCGAGGTTTGGATCGATATTTCGTACCGAAAAATTTTGAAGAGGATTATAAGATTTTACGGGATACGTTAAACGAAAATAACACCATTGTTTACAATTATTATAGAGACCAATTGAATCATTTTAAACAAAAGGCAAAAAAAGAACTCATGCAGCTGAGTGGTGGTAAAAAGGAGCACCGATGCATGGTTTTAAAAAGTATAGAAGAAAAACAAGCGGAAAAAACGCAAATAGAAAAGAGCATGGCAGCATTAGAAGAAAAACTTTCCAGGGCTCTTTGGGAATGGAATCACGAGATGGAACGGCCGCGGAAACTGGATGAAATTTTAAAGGAAGAGTTTGTGAAGGCAGTTTCGGAATGGCAGGAGAAATTGTTCGCCACAGAGACGACAGATGTAGAACGCTGGGTATATCATCAATACAGCCAGTTGATTTTAATACAAGCAGAAAGGATTATTGGACATGAGTACACCTAATACAATCGTGGATGAAAAATACAACGAGGCGATTCAATCGTTGAAAAAAATCAATAACCTTTTATTTTATGATGAATTAAAGAATCTATTAAAAGAACGTGAACAAACGATTGCCGAATTGAATGAGGAAGTATACGAGTCAGTTGAAAATATGCAGAAATCGTTGAAACGGGTTCCAATAAATATCAGTGAACAGCTGAAGGAAGAAATCATTACTCCCCAGTCAGAGCTGTTTGACAGCAGCTTGCAGCATTTCAATGAGAATATCAACCTATTGGAGAAAAAGATATCCTTGTGGCATCTGCAATATCAAGAATATGTAGGGAAGACCGAAAAGCTGCTGGCAGAGTTAAAAGAAATGCAGCGGAATGACTATAAGTATATTGAATTGAAAACCGAAAAAGTGCTGGAGGCCATTCGATCCTCTCAGGAGCAGATCCATGTTCTGTTAACAAAAGAGATGAATGAACAGGCATCCATCACGAATGTAAAATTTGAATCCGTTAGTGAAAGGTTATCCTATATTATTAAAAACTTTAGCGCGGTAGAAGCTAATCTTATGGCGGTGGCAGAGGAGTGGAACATACAGCAACAGCACGACCAAAAGGAATTTCAAGTGAAATGGGAAGAAAAATGGAAGCTGCATGAGGATAACTCGAAGAAGAGAGAAGATCTTTTTAAAAAGTGGCTCATTGGGCTAGCTGTCGGGCAGGGGGTTTCCATTCTATTATTGGTGGTGTTTATTATTTTTAAGTAGTGGCATTTTATTCAATGCCACTACTTTTTTGATTGATCTTCTAATTTAGGGGAATGTCATCTTCCTATTCGGGAACAGGAGATCTGCCCCTTGCTATTTTATCAAGAACGGCTCACCTAGTTCATCAAATGCGTGCTTATAGTCAAACGCAAAAGGAGTTGGTCCATGCTGAATATAATAGTTGTATCTTTTGAAAGCCTCCTCCCAGGATACATCCTTTACCTTCTCCGTCCACCACACCACATATGTAGGCTGCTTCTCTTGATGAGGGTCAATCCACTTGTTTCTGTCCCGTAAGGCTTGTTGATGTTTACCTGAATAGGTAAAGCGATATAAAGACTGAAGGTTTTCCCATACTGTTAGGGTCAGAATAGGCGGACCCTCTCCGACGATCGCTTCCTCAGGGATTGCTGCTTTATCAGGTGAAAATTCCTTTATAAGCTGCCCTGATATAGATGCCTGCCGCATGATTTTATATCCTGCTTCAAAAAACTCACGTGAGGCAGGATGTTCATAAGGATGTTTTAGCCTGCCAATAGTAAAGATCGCAACAAAAGCCATAATGATTACCCCATTTACACTTTTTACCTACTTATATTCAAGAAGGACTGGACTGATTCCTGTTGACCAAAATGGCTATAGAGATTAAAACTGAATAGATAATCATTTTAATGGTCAAACCATCTTATTTTATAGAAAAGAAGGTGTCCTCAAGTGGGACACCCTCTGCTTCTCATTTATTTATTTTATCTAAACTCTTTGTGTGGGGGGAGATGATAGGTCTTTCCTGCGACCAATATTTCGCTGCCATAATCGAAAACAAGGTCTTGCCTATAGCCGCCTTTCAGATATAGTGTAACTTCCGCGTTGTACGATGTAGCAATGTAAACTATATGATCATTTGTCCATTCACGCTTCCAGTTTTCATCAAATATTGCTGATAATACATCACTACATGACGTGTTATCAAATCTAATTGTTTTAATAATCATCCATCTCCTTTTGGGAATTTTTTTATTGTATAGACGTTGCAGAAACCTTCTCTATAGTTAATCCATATTTGGACCACCCTTCCAACTATCCCTGATGTGGATTTGTACTGTATTTATATGTCTCAACGGTAGGACATGCTTTAGGTTTTGTACCCGTTCTCAGGTAAAATCAGCTAGTGTCTAAAAAATAACGGAAATAGTTTAAATCAGGACGGTGATTGAAAGTGAATAAACAATTTTTTTAGGCTAACGATATAGGGAGTTGATAAAAAAAGGAGATGAATTGATGGAGCCATATAAAATAACCAACATGATTATTGATGATGATTTTGCTGTTGAGGAATATGTGACCGCTGAATTTTCCTTTAATCAAAAAATGTACAGCCTGACATTTAAAAAAGCGGATCTTGAGATCATCAATGCATGGGTTTTTGAGGATGGTACCTCATTTCCAGCGTTTGTTCCAGATGAAGTAGTCGAATCGATTAGGGAAGAGGTTAAAAAAAGAATCTAGGTTTTTAAACGTTGTAAATATGTATACACTGGAAAAAACTAACCTATCTTCATACGGATAGGTTAGTTTCTTGACTAGACTTGTCTACTATCTTTTTTGGTTTATTTGTGCAATAATCTGAATATACAAAAAATAAAGCAAAGAGTTCTACATAAGTTATTGCTCGTGATAAGAATGATAGAAAGGAGGACAAGGATTGAATTTTGACCATCTAAAAGTATTTTATACTGTAGCAAGGGAAAAAAGTTTTTCTAAAACGGCAAAAATCCTTCATATGTCTCAACCAAATATCAGTTCTCAAATTCGGCAACTCGAAGAATTTTTGGACACGAAGCTATTTAAAAGGACTACTAGAAAAGTTGACTTAACCCAAGCAGGTGAGATTTTATTTCAATCAGCTGAAAAAATAATTTATATCATTCATCAAACCCAAAAAGATATTACACTCCTTTCCAATTCCACTCACGGAGTATTAAATATTGTTGCCAGTTTGACGCTGGGAGAGCAAATACTTCCCCGGATGATAGGACATTTCAAAAAGGAATTCCCTCATGTTCAAATTGTATTAGAAATTAACAATTCGGAACAGATTATTGAAAAGCTGAAGAACGAGAAAATTCATATTGGATTTGTTCAATCTATGATCAATTCCCCAGAATATCGCCAGCGTTACTTCTTTGAGGATGAACTCATCTTTATCGCTGCGAAGGACTATATCCTGCACGATTCACTTGATTGTCAGAAAACCTTAAGCCTGGATGAAATTTATTCATTACCTTTTATCCTTCGTGAAGCAGGTTCGGGTACTAGACAATTAATTGAAGAGCAGCTAATCAAAATGAATTTGTTTCCTTCAAAATTAAATGTGATTCTTGAACTAGACAATACTCAGTCAATAAAATCGGCTGTTGAAGCAGGTATAGGTATTTCCATCATCTCTAAAGCCTCTGTCCAACATGAACTGTCTTTAAAAACCATCCGCGAATTATCCATCCAAGATTTACAATTAAAGAGGTTTTTTTATTCCGTTTATGATGAAAGGAAATTAACACCTGCCGGCGAAACATTCCTGTCATTTATCCATAGGGATAAGGAACAATAAACATATTTTAGATATCCGAGACCTGCTCACTTGTCAGCGCAGGTCTCTTTTTTACTTTTATATACTACTATTGTCTAGGTCAAGAACGATTCATAAGTAATTCGGATAACTCTGATTTTATATCTGAATATAACGAATATTTGAAATTTATTGAATTATTGCGCCTGCATCGATTAGTATTAAACATGCAAGGTCAACCTATAAAGCTGGTTTAGAAAAAATGAACGAGATGGAGGGGAATCCATGAAAGAAGTTAAAAATCGTGAAATGCAAGCTGTCGAGGTGAATGTTCAACAAACAGTCTCAGAAATGGTCAAAAAAGCAAGAGAAGCGATGAAAATCTTTCATCACTATAGCCAGGAACAGGTCGATGAAGTGGTTCAAGCTGTGGCATGGGCAATCTATAAGCCCGGTCATGCTGAAAGTTTGGCTGAATTGGCCTTAAAAGATACAGGATTGGGTCGATATGAAGATAAAGTATTAAAAAAACGCCGGAAAACAATGGGTACCTTACGTGACCTTAAAGGAGCAAAATCGGTAGGGATCATTCATATTGACGAGGCAAAGGGAATCACTGAAATTGCCAAACCTGTTGGGGTGGTAGCGGCAATCGTACCATCTACAAACCCGGGTGCAACACCTGCGAATATTGCTATGATGGCATTAAAAGGGCGAAATGCCATTATTATCGCCCCTTCACCAAAAGGACATTCCACAAGTCAACTACTTCTCAATTATATACACAAAGAATTCGAAAAAATCGGTGCACCTAAAGATCTATTCCAAGTACTCCCTGCCCCAGTAAATAAAGCGATTACAAAAGAATTAATGAGTCAGGCGGATTTTTTAACGGTGACGGGTTCAGCTAACAATGTTCATAACGGACAGACAAGCGGGAAGCCAAACGCCTGTGTAGGAGCCGGAAATGTCGTGTCTATTGTGGATCGAACAGCAAATATTGAAGAGGCCGCTCGTAAAATTTTCTTAAGTAAAACCTTCGACAATGCCACCAGCTGTTCAAACGATAACTCAGTTGTGATCGAAGCGGCAATTTATGATCAAATGCTCGAAGCGCTAAAACAGCAAGGTGGATACCTTTGTAATACGGAAGAAAAAGATCTCTTGCAAGGTGCAATGTGGATCGATGGAAAAAGAAATGCTCGAACACTAGCTAAAGATCCTCATGTGATTGCACAGGAGGCAGGTTTGGCTCATCCAGATGCACAAAGGGCTACCTTTTTTATGGTGGAGGAAACTGGAATTGGAAGGGACTATCCTTTTTCCGGGGAAAAATTAGCCGTTGTCTTAACCGTGTATAAAGCTGCTAACTTCCAAGAAGCCATTAACCAAGCAAAGGAAATTTTAAATTACCAGGGCAGAGGCCATTCATGCGGACTGCATACGACCGATGAAAAACATATGGAGCAAATAGGGTATGAAATGGATGTATGCAGACTGTTAATCAATCAAGTTCAAGTCTATGGAAATGGCGGTAATTTCAATAATGGATTAAATTTTACGCTTTCGATGGGTGGCGGGACATGGGGCGGCAATAACATCGGAGAAAATTTATCCTATAAACATTTTCTAAATATCACAAGAGTATCTCGGATTATCCCGGAAGTAGTACCAACAGAAGAGGAATTGTGGGGAAATTATTGGAATAAATACGGCAAATAAAGCGAGGTATGACCATGAAACTATTTGAATATCAAGCAAAAGAACTTTTTGAACAAATTCAAATTCCTGTTCCAAATCGGACATTTATTGAAGATTACGATGAAATGGGAGAAGTAATCGGTCAAATTGGCTTCCCTTGTGTTCTCAAAGCACAGGTTCTGCAAGGAGGAAGGGGAAAGCAGGACTTATCAAACTTGTATCCAATATGGAAGAAGCGTCGAGCCAAGGAAAAGCGATTTTTTCAAAAGCCCATAATATGTCCGGCCTTTTGATTGAGGAGGCCATCCAAATTGAGAAAGAGCTATATGTCTCGATTACAGCCGACCCGGTTACAGGAACTGCGATGATGATGGCATGTGCGGAAGGCGGGATGGATATTGAAGAAATTGCAAAAAATATCCCGGAAAAAATTCATAAAATTAACATTGATCTTTCAGAAGGTATTCAGAGCTATCAAGTTCGCGGACTGCTTTATGATATGGGGATAGAGGATCAATTAATAGGTTCAGGGACTAAGATATTGATGGATTTATATCATGTATTTAGAAAAAATGAAGCAGAATTAGTGGAAATAAATCCATTGATTGTTACAAAAGACGGTAAATTAATGGCGGGTGATGGGAAAGTCACCATTGATGATAATGCCTTATTTAGACATCCCCAGTTTCAACTGACAAGGGCCTATTACGAAAACGATGCAGAATATGAGGCTGCAAAGGAGGGAATCCCCTATATCCAGTTTAATGGAGATATTGGATTAATGTGTGCCGGAGCCGGTTTAACAAACACAGTATTTGATCTCGTCAATGATTATGGGGGAAGTGTTGCCAATTATTTAGAGTTTGGCGGTCCAAACTATCATAAGGCAAAAACGGCCATGGAAATTATGATGAAAAATGATATTAAAGTATTGTTAATTGTTACATTTGGGACGATTGCAAGAGCCGATGTCATGGCGGAAGGAATTGTAGAAGCCATGAAAGAACTACAGCCTCCATTTCCCATTGTTGCAGCTATTCGAGGTACTGGCGAGGAACAAGCACATATGCTGCTTCGTAGTGTCGCAATTGAACCATTAATCGATACGGAGCAAGCTGTCATTAAAGCGATTGCACTTTCAGGAGGTGTGAAACAATGAGCATCATTCTAGACCGTTCTACACGTGTAGTAGTACAGGGAATTACCGGGAAGGAAGGCAGCTTCTGGACGAAACATATGATGGATTATGGGACAAATGTTGTAGCCGGTGTGACACCCGGCAGGGAAGGGCAGTATGTTGAAGATGTCCCTGTATTTCATACAGTAAAAAGGGCAGCAAAGGATATTCCAATTGATGCATCCCTGTTGTTTGTCCCGCCACGATTTGCCAAAGAAGCATTATTTGAAGCACTTGAAGCCGGGATTAAAAAAGTGGTGATTTTGTGTGATGGAATTCCATTGCATGATGCCATTCAAATGAGAAAGGCAGCCATGAGCGCTGGTGCTATGGTGATTGGCGGAAATACGTCAGGTATTATTTCTATGGGTCAGGCAATGATGGGTTTTTTTCCATATTGGCTGGAGAGAGTGTACCGTCCCGGCCGGATTGGTATCATGACACGAAGCGGTTCTCTGACAAACGAAATAACGGCGGAGGTGGTAAGAGCCGGTTTTGGAGCTTCCTCGCTCATTGGGATAGGCGGTGACCCCGTACCATTAACCCGGTTTGCCGAGGTACTGCCATTATTTCAAGAGGATCCCAATACAGATGCAGTCGTGCTGATCGGAGAACTGGGAGGAACAATGGAAGAAGAAGTAGCTGAAGCGATAGAAAAAAAGGTTTTTACCAAACCGCTTGTTGCCTTCTTAGGCGGGAGGACTGCTCCAAAAGGGAAAAAAATGGGCCATGCTGGCGCTATTATTACTGCCGGAAAAGGGACTGTTAAAGACAAAATGATTGCATTAAGTAATGCCGGGGCTCTTGTTGCCGAGCGGCCTAGACAGGTAGGTACATTATTAGAATCCATTCTAGCTTTGAAGAATTAATGATTAGCGCTTATTCCTGCCCTGCCCGCATCTGGCAGGAATAGTACCTTTCTTAAATTGTACAATTGTAAGCGCTTTAAAGGATGGTTATATAAGAGAAGCACTTAAAAAATATCTGTCATGTGATTGCAAAAATTATTTTTTAGATTAGGATAAGCAAGGCAAAACCAAATTATAGGGGGAAAGGTATGAAGAAAAAAATCACAGTTGGAAATAAGGTGTTATTTCTTCTATGTGCTATGTACTTCATCACCTACATCGATCGGGTTAATATTGCCACAGCTGCTCCATTTATACAAAAAGATCTAGGTTTATCTACAACGGAAATGGGTTTAATTCTATCCGCCTTTGCCTACCCCTATGCGTTTCTTCAAATATTTGGCGGCTGGATTGGTGATAAGGTAGGGGCTAAGAAGACGCTCACCTTTGTTGGTCTTATTTGGTCGCTAACAACGGCGTTAACAGGTATGGTCACAGGATTGGTAAGTGCCGTTTTAGTAAGAATTGGGCTTGGTTTTGGAGAAGGAGCTGCTTTTCCTACCGCTACAAAAGCGATGGCACAATGGCTGCCAAGGGAAAAATTCGGCTTTGCTCAAGGGATTGTCCATTCGGCTTCCAGGCTTGGAAATGCAGTGGCGCCTCCCATTATTGCCTTACTGATCGTAGCTTTCGGATGGAGAGAATCATTCTTTATCATGGGCGCTATCAGTATAATCTGGATGGTTGTATGGCATTTGTATTTTAAAGATAATCCAAAGGATCACCCGAAAATTACTCAAGAGGAATTGAACACATTGCCTCCCTATGAAGATAAGGAGCAGCTAAGTAAAAAAACCATTCCTTGGAAAAAGCTATCTAAAAGAATTCTTCCTGTTACATTTGTAGACTTTTGCTATGGATGGACATTATGGGTCTATTTAACCTGGCTTCCGTCGTTTTTATTTACTGCTTATCATTTAGATATTAAAAGTTCGGCTTTATTTGCTGCGGGTATTCTGTTGTCAGGTGTCATTGGCGATACTCTTGGAGGAGTTTTATCAGATAAAATTTACGTGAAGACAAAAAACTTGAAGCTTGCCCGGCGTTCAATCCTGATTGTAGGTTTAACGGGTTCCCTCATCTTTTTATTACCGACCTTATTTGTGCATAATCTTACGTTGATTGCCATATCTATGAGTCTAGCTTTCTTTTTCCTTGAGCTTTGTAATGCTAATTTATGGGCAATCCCAATGGATATTGCCCCCAATTATTCAGGAACAGCAAGCGGTATGATGAACACTGGATTTGGCGTGGCTGGCATGCTGTCACCAGTTGCTTTTGGATTTTTAATTTCGCTTTCAGGTAACTGGCAGGTTCCATTTATTATGTCCGTCGTGTTATTGTTTATCGGTGTATTGGTGACATTAAAGATAGACCCGTCTAAAAAATTGGAAATAGAGCATGATCATCAGATGACCGATATATCAAGTCCAATGTAAAAAATGAATAGTGCCCTCAATTGTGTGACACCCTTTGCTACTCATTTATTTGGAAAAACCATTTTTTTGCGGTAGAGGAATATGTGAACGCTGAATTTTCCTACAATCAAAAAACGTATAGCCTTACATTTTATCGTAGTAAATATGTAGATATTAGAAAAAACTAACCTATCCTCATACGGATAGGTTAGTTTTTTGTCATATAGTCTACTATAATCGCTATTCCATTATTCCTGTACCAATCGTACAAGCATATGTGCTAACTTATGCTGTTCCTCCTCCGTACCCACTTTCCAAAGCTCTTGTAATAACCGCTCTTCAGAGTTTTTTGGTGATTGCTTATCCGCAAGATAATCAGCTACTTTTTGCGCCGAATTGGCTAATTGCTCCTCATCCATCCCTAGTTTTATACCCAAATCTACTTTTCCTCTTAGGTATTCCCTAAAATCATCAAAACTTGTTAACGAATCACCGTTCTTGTAAATATGATTGGCTATATCTTGATCATGTAGCTGCTTTTCCATGTAGATCACTCCTTGTTTGGATTGTGCCATTTATTAAATGTGCTTACTCCATACATACCCTGTGGCCAACTGGATGAAACCAGATGGACGGCGATTTTGGTGTTATTTCCATGAAATCCAAAGGTAGCGGGGGACTGACGCTATTGCGGGTATAAACTACGCTTTTCCTTTTGTTCTCCCGGAGAATAATTTGAAAATGAACACCACGACAGCCACTACGAGTAAAAGGTGAATCAGTCCTCCAGCAACATGGAAAACAAGCCCAAGAACCCAAAATAATAGTAACAAACTAATAATTGTCCAGATCAACATAATCACTTCTTTCTTCATAGAATTTTTTGATATACGTATAATACCCACAATTTATGAAAGTAAATTTATTTTTTTTATTTTTTTATTGTTGTGTTTTTTTTACGCACAATACTTCCGATGTCCCCTAAAAAACCGTCCCCATGGTTTTTTTGGGTTTACAATCACGAAAGATAACCTTACCATAAATATAGAATATTCAGAACAAGGGATGAGATTGGATGATAGCACTTTATAAAATGAATGATTTATACGAAGACCAAATAAAAAAATTCTTTACTGATTTGGGGTATCAGACTGCCAGCTTTTATTCGATTAATTCGATATTGGATCAGATTATGAATCCGATGGTTATTCTTACACCTGTTATCTTTCGGCAAGAATTGGAGGGTGTTTCGTTTCCCATTATTCCGATTTCAATCAGTGCAGGGGATATAGTAAAGTCAATTAACGAGTTGATTGAATCCAAGGAGCAGCAGGGCTATACATATATCGCCTCAAACGAAGAAATCACTTCGCTGAAAAAAGAATACACAGAATATCTTGAGAATGAAAAGATTCAAATCTCGTTTCTACTAGACAAACAATCTTCCACAATTAATCCGAATCATATGAATCTGGGACCAATATGGATGAAAGGGTTAATTTCTGTGCCATGGAATAAGCATGTGCATTTTATTAAGCCGGCGTTTACTTCTATTATTCCCTTACTACAGGCAGCCTGTTCACTAGTAAGCTTAACGGAAGAAATTATAAAAGAAAGATTTCAGGTAGAGGCGATCGTTAACTCCACGCATGACGGAGTGGTTGCTGTTGATAAAATCGGAAATATTATCTTGGCTAATAAGCATGCGAAAACCATTCTTGGTTTCGAAGAGAATCCGAAAGGGAGGAATATCACAGAGTTTATTCCTCAATCTGATATGATTCGAGTGTTGGAAACAGGTAAGATTGAAAGAGATGATATTGCTCTTGTTGGGGGCCGCCAAATTGTCATTAACCGCTCCCCCGTTATCGTAAAAGGGAAAATTGTCGGAGCTGTATCAAATTTTAAAGAAATTACAGATATTCAAAAAGTGGAATTACTACTTCGTAAAAAGCTGCATCAAAATGGTTTGGAGGCAAAGTATCGATTAAGTGATATTGTTGGAGAAACACAGGTGATAATGGAGACAAAAGAATTAGCAAGGAAATTTGCTGAAACGGAGTCTACTGTTTTAATAACCGGTGAGTCTGGAACTGGTAAAGAATTATTTGCTCAAGGGATTCATTCTGCAAGTCATCGGTCACTTGGTCCATTTGTAGCCGTGAATTGCGCAGCATTTCCTGAAAATCTACTGGAAAGTGAAATGTTTGGATATGAGAAAGGGACGTTTACAGGTGCTCTAAAAGATGGAAAGCCTGGCTTATTTGAGCTTGCCCATGGAGGTACGCTGTTTTTGGATGAAATTGGTGAGTTACCTTTACGAATTCAAGCTCTTTTATTAAGAGTACTTCAGGAAAAAACAATTAGGCGTGTCGGCGGAGAGCGAATCATACCAGTGGATGTTCGAATCATTACAGCAACGAATCGGAATTTGGAGGAGGAGGTAGAAGAGAAACAATTCCGGTCTGACTTATATTATCGACTAAATGTACTAGCTCTGGAATTGCCGCCTCTACGCGGGCGATTAACAGATATCCCTAAACTAGTAGACTCGTTTCTAGACGAATTTAATGAAAAAAGAAAAAATAAAATAAAAGCTGTTGAAAAAGAATTAATTAGTTTATTTCAGATGCACGATTGGCCGGGGAATATTCGTGAATTGCGGAATACCATTGAAAGGATGGTGGTTCTGGAGGAGGGGAACAGTTTAAGGCTTCATGGGGCAAAATTTCTATTGGAAAAATTAAGAAGAAGAAAGATTTTAGGGGATGTGCCCAATCAACCAAGCATAAAAAATAAAGAAAAAGAACTGATTCTAACCACATTAGAAAAGTTCGCTTATAATAAAAAGTTAGCCGCTGAGTCTCTTGGAATCGACCGGTCCACTCTTTGGAGGAAAATGAAAGAATATAATTTATGATGTTGTAAAAAGCAACATTATGTTGCATTTTGAAACACCGGTATCGCTGAACAGGGAAATCAATCCCTGTTTTTTGTTTGGATTTTTTTGATTTTTCTGAGTTTTAGGCTCTTGGCATAAAAATTGCATATTAGTTATTTGATAGATAGAGCAGATAATGACAAAAGAAAGTAGTGAAGCATATGCAACATTATTCCATTGCGTTAATTCCTGGAGATGGAATTGGTCCAGAAGTGATCAATGAAGCCGTAAAAGTATTAAAAAAAGCAGAAGAAATTCACGGCGGGATAAATTTTTCATGTGAAACCTTTGATTGGGGTTGTGATTATTATCTCCAAGAGGGAAGAATGATGCCGGAGAACGGCCTGGAGATCTTAAAAGACTTTGATGTTATTCTATTTGGTGCAGTTGGGGCTAAAACGGTACCTGATCACATCTCGGTTTGGGAGTTAATCCTGCCCATCCGCAGAAAATTCCAGCAGTATGTAAATTTGCGGCCGATCAAACTCCTAAAAGGGTTAGAAAGTCCTCTTAGATATAAACATCATGATGACCTCGACTTTGTTGTTGTCAGGGAAAATACGGAGGGGGAATATTCCAACAGCGGCGGACGTGTTCATGAGGGAACCCCGTATGAACTGGCTATGCAAAATAACATATTTACTAGATATGGGACTGAGAGAATCCTAAACTATGCCTTTTCCCTAGCTGAAAAAAGAGCGAAGAAAAACCTGACTGTGGCCACAAAATCAAATGCGATTAATTTTACGATGCCGTTTTGGGATGAGATAGTGAAAGAAATCGGCTCTAGTTACCCGGATGTTCAAACTCAACTCTACCATATTGATGCTTTAGCAGCTTATTTTATTTCAAGACCCGAGACGCTTGACGTTGTGGTCGGAAGTAATTTATTTGGTGATATTCTGACCGATTTAGGTGCAGCGATTGTTGGAGGTCTGGGGCTGGCCCCATCCGGAAACATTAATCCGGAGCGGATCTATCCGTCCATGTTTGAGCCCATTCATGGTTCTGCTCCCGATATTGCAGG
This sequence comes from Neobacillus sp. 19, assembly GCF_049463095.1. Lineage (NCBI taxonomy): Bacteria > Bacillati > Bacillota > Bacilli > Caryophanales > Bacillaceae > Neobacillus > Neobacillus sp. 19. The sequence continues at coordinate 64,758 of NZ_JBMPZU010000047.1, forward strand.
AAAAGGGATTGCTAATCCAATTGCCTCCATTTGGAGCCTTAGTCTGATGATGGACCATCTCGAACTCTATGAAGCAGGCAAATTAATACTTGATTCTATTGAAGACGTGTTACTTGATGGCATAATAAGAACACCTGATTTGGGGGGCACAGCCACGACGATTGAAATGGGAGATGCCATCGTTTCGAAAATGGTTCAATTAAGTCTAAGTCCTAAACTCTGAAAATTCTAAGGGATATTATCCGAGAACATGTAACCAGGAGGAGAAATAATCCAATAGGGGGAAGTTGAATGCAAAAAGAAAAGATGGCTTTGTTCCCAAGCATTGAGGGGAAAGTGGCGGTCGTAACCGGGGCTGGAAGCGGGATCGGCAGGGCAACGGCCATTCTCCTTGCTAAAAACGGGGCGACTCTGTTTCTGATGAGCCGGGACGAGGAAAAGCTGAAGGAAACACAGAAAACGTGTGAAAGTTACGGTGTGAAATGCTTTTATCAATCAACGGATGTAACCGATCCGAATTCAGTTATAGAGTCGTTTGCCGAATGCCATAATCTGTTTGGACGAGTGGATATACTCTGCAATGTTGCCGGAGGAAGCACTGGTAGAAAGTTTACTCTTGACATGACAGGAGATGACTTTGATGAAGTGTATAAATTGAACTTGAAAAATGTTTTTCTCTGCTGTAAAGAAGTACTTCCCGGAATGAAGGAAAGAAATCATGGAAGGATTGTAAATGTATCTTCCCTCATAGGAAGGGCTGCAGGTGACAATACGAATATAGCCTATTCCAGCCTTAAAGCCGGAATTGACCAGTTTTCCAAGTATCTGGCAAGGGAGGTTGGACAATACGGCATCTGCGTAAATTCTGTATCCCCTGGTTATATTGAGGCAAGTCCGAGAATAACGGAGCTTTGGGCCAAAACACAGAACATGCAGGGGGTGTTTGATCGTCTCTCATTAAAAAGACCGGGAACGGCTATGGAAGTGGCTAATGCCATTGTATTTCTTGCCAGTGACGAAGCTGCCTATATTACAGGCGAAGTTTTGGACATAAATGGCGGGGCAGTTATGGCATAAAAGATAGGTTCTTAAATGAAAGAATAGGATTTTGAAAGTCTCAAATATTATTTGTAACGGAATGGTTCAGCAGAAAGGTGAGAAACAGTAATGGCAGAATTTGATTTTGAACAACCGATAAGCATGGAGAAAATGAGAGATTATAGGCTTACTAGAATAGATGAGCAAATGAAAATACACGAGCTTGACTGCATGATTACCATGAGGGTTGATAATGTGCGCTATTTAACAAGCTTCCGCCCGAACAGTCCGAATGTATTTTATTATTTCAGGTATGCAGCGGTTAAAGCTGTGGGTGATGACCCCTGGGCTTTGGTTGCAAGCGGTGACTATGACAGGGCTATTGCGTTTATGCCATGGCTTAAACAGAAGGTAAAGCCACTCCCAATGGATCCAATGCTCAGTGTAGCCCAATTTAAAGAAATTTTTAGTGAGCTTGGTCTAAAAAAAGGCGCCAGAATCGGAATTGATGAAATGGGATTCCAGCTATTTCAGGTATTCAAAGAAACGTTTTCTGATTATGTGTTTGTTGATGGGCGCCAGGCCTTCGCAAAAGCGAAAGCGGTAAAATGTGCCGAAGAAATATATCTAATTAAAAAGGCGTGTGCTATTGCTGAAGCGGGCACACAGGTTGCTATTGAAAACCTGCGTCCGGGACTTTCCGAAATAGAGGTTTCAGCAATGATACATAATGAAATGATCCTGCGCGGCTCGGAAGGAGGCCACACACATCCGACACAAGTGAATTCCGGGGAGAATGCCATAACGCTTGTCCGGTTCCCGACGGAGAGGATCATCAGAAACGGAGACTTTGTGCTGATGGATGTGGGCTGTTGCTACAACGGATATCACAGTGATTATTGCCGGACGGTGATGGCAGGAAATCCTTTAAACAATGAGCAGAAAAAAGTATATACGGCCGTTTATGACGCGACAATGGCAGCGATTGAGGCCTGCAAACCGGGAGCTTTGACTTCTGATATAGACAAAGCGTCAAGAGATGTTCTCCGTAAGGCGGGGTATGAAAAATATTGGTATTTTGGTGTGACAGGACACGCCACGGGTGTTTGTCTTCAGGAGGCTCCTATTATTGGAGAAGCCTCTGCAAAGGGTGAAAAACCATGGGTGATTGAGCCGGGAATGGTATTTTGCATTGAGCCGTCTGTGCATCTTCCAGGTGTTGGCGGCGTACGGATTGAGGATATGGTGGCCATTACAGAAGATGGATATGAACTGCTAACCCAGACCGAATACGAAAACAGACTTTTGCTTAAATAAGAAAGGGGTTCATTTCATGACAGAGGCAAACATGCTTTTGGATTATATGGAAACGCATAGGAATGAGTTTTTAGAGGTGTTAAAAGAAGCGGTGCTGATCGAAACACCAACAGAAGGTGACAAGGAAAACCTTAAAAAATGCAGGGATTATTTTGCAAAAATCTTCACCGATATTGGCTTTACGTGCACTGTTGTCCCGAGTAATGACAGCCGCTATGGTGACCATTTGCTTATGGAATTAGGTAATGGTGATGAGCAGGTACTTTTTGTAGGACACTATGATACGGTTTATTCGAAGGGGTCATTTGGTGAGCTATGGAAACAGGATGGCACAAAGGTGTGGGGACCAGGTGTCCTTGATATGAAGGGCGGAGATGTACAGGTATACATGGTTGCGAAAGCCCTTAAAGAGCTGAAGCTGCTGCCTGAAAACAAAAAAATTGTCTTTTTCTTAAGCTCTGATGAAGAAGCAGGAAGCTATTCCTCACACATGCATTATCAGGAGCTGGCAAAAAGAAGCAAGGCTGCCTTTGTTATGGAAAGTACGAGAGGAGACTATGTCGGCGGCTTAAAAATCGGCCGCTTTGGCAGAAGCAACTATACCTTTGTGGCAGAGGGGAAACCAGCTCATTCGGGTCAGGAACCTGAAAATGCTGAAAGTGGGCTAATGGAACTGGCAAAGCAGGCCGTTTATCTCGAAAGCCTAACAGACGTGAATAAAGGTATAACGGTTGCCTGTACATGCTTAAAGAGTGGTCATGCCGGCTGGCCAACCGTTCCCGGGGATGGAGAGCTTACAATCGATGCAAGATTTTCTTCATCAGAGATGGCGTTGGAATATGATCAGCTGTTTAAGAATCTTAAGCCATTTAACCCTGAGGTTAAAATTACCACAAAGGGTGGCATAGAAAAACCGCCTTTTGATGAAAAGGACCCTAAACACAACGCTCTTTATGAAAAGGCAAAAGAGATTGGTAAAGAGTTTGGGATGGAAATGGAGGGCATTATTACACGAGGCGGCAGCGACGGCAACTTTACCGCATCCGTTGGGTGCCCGACGCTTGACGGTTTGGGAATGAGCGGGGATTTTGTCCACCAGCCAGGCAAGGAATATATAAATACAGATCATGTTGCCATAAGAAGTGCTTTTGTGGCACGAATGGTGCTTGAGGTTTTAAGAGGTTGAAACAAGCTTAGAAAATATAGAGTTTACTAGAAAAGGAGTGGAGAGTTTTTATGGGAGACGTATATTGGATGGCTGCTATTCTTATCATTCAGACAGTTTTATCCGTAGGTATATGCGCGGTGTTGTCTAAAAAAACAGAAAGCGTGCTGGATGAACCAAAGGATTCAATGAATGAACAATAAATGTATCCATGTTCTACCTTAAATTGAAAGGAGATAGTGTATGAATATTTATATTATCGTTTTTATACTTTACTTGCTTTTTCTAATTGTAATCGGATTTTTAGCTTCAAAAGGACAGGAAGATACGGCTGATGATTACTATGTAGCAGGAAGAAGCATGAACAAGTGGGTTGTTGCCGGTACATATGGCGCCAGTTTTATGAGTGCCGGAACCTTTATTGGACAGATTGGAGCCAATTATGCTGCCGGTTGGTCACAGATTTGGAATTTTAATGCCACAATCCTACCCATGTTTATATTAGCGGCATTTTTTGCAAAAAAATTCTGGAGAATCGGCTATTATTACGGAGCACGTTCCATGCCGGACCTCATTGCTTTAAGGTATCCCTCTAAATTTACAAGAGGCTTTTATTCGCTTCTGATCCTGATGATTTATACGGTTGGGATGGCAGCTATGTACCTGGGGATTTTTACCGTTTTAAGCCTTGTTACAGACCTTTCTTATATGACATGTATTATCATAGGCGCCGTTGTGGTTTTACTTTATTCTTATTCGGGCGGCGCAAAGGCTGTCGCGTGGACGGATACGGCCTGCCTTATTTTAATGATATTTGCCATAGTTGTATCGGTGAGTGTGGCATTAGTTAAAGGTGGAGGCTTTGAGAATTTAATATCTGCTTTTGGACAGGCTTCTGTTCCAGAAGGAAAGCCATGGGCAGGGGGCTCTGAACTTTTATCTCCAACAAACAGCTATTTTACCTTAAGTATGGTCATCTCATTCTTCCTTGTATGGACAATGGGTAATCTATCACAGCCCCATCAAATGACAAGGGTCTACCTTGCCAAGGATGAAAAGGCTGCGATCAGTGGTGTTGCCCTTATCCTTATACCAAACTGTATTATCCTGATCGGCGGGCTTATTATAGGAGCATATGCAAGGGTGACCTATCCAAACCTTGAGAAAATTGACTATGCCTTCCCAACGGTTGTTATGGGTATTCTCCCGCCCTTAGTTGCTGCAATTGTTCTGATTGGTATTATTGCAGCAGTTATGTCAACAGCTTCAACGATGCTTATTATTTCAGCCCAAGCCGCAGGCTATGATATTTATAAAAAACTGATTAATCAGAATGCATCAGAAAAAACAGTTGTTAAAATTTCAAGGGTCACCATGATTGTCTGTACGGTTTTATCCATAATCATTGCGTATTTTGCTCAAACAGTTCAAGGAATCTTCTTCCTATGGTCATCAGCGTTTGCGATGATGGGAGCGGGAGTACTGCCATCGCTTATTGGCACCTTCTACTGGAAAAGAGCCAATTCACAGGCATGTCTTGCCAGCATGATCGTCGGCTTCGGTTCTACAGCGGCAATGTATATCTTCCCGTCATTAAAGCCACTATGGGCAGTTCACCCGATACTTCCTGGACTGATCCTTTCGGTTACAGCCTTTATTCTAGTGGCATTATTCACTAAAAAGCCGGATGACGATATCATTGAAATGTTCTTTGGCGAAAAGCTGAAGGATCCAAGCAAACGGACTAAAAAAGCAGTTCGAGCAGTTAGTTAGTAAAAAATTTTTTAATAGATTTGATAATTAATTAAATGATAGTGAATGAACTTAGGGTTTTCGGGTATCAAGCAGTATCGGAAATCCTGAGTTTTTTCCTTAGTTGGAAGATTTTACGATGGAGGGACGTCCGATGAAAAATAAGGTTGCGGTTATTACCGGCAGTACATCAGGAATAGGTGAGGATATTGCCGTTAAATTTGCGGCAAATGGCTGTAAGGTAGTGGTAGTTGGAAGAAATGAGGAAAGAGGGAACAAAATTGTTGATACAATAAAGTCAGAAGGCGGCGAGGCCATATTTGTGAAGGCTGATGTTTCCCAAAGCAGTGAGTGTGACGACTTATTTAAAACGGTGCTAAACACTTATGGGACTGTCGATATACTTGTCAATAATGCTGGTACTATGCGCAATTTGCCCATTACAGAAATGAAGGACGAGGACTGGGACGAAATTATAAAGGTAAACCTTACATCCTATTTTTTATGCTGTCGTGAGGCGATAAAAATAATGAAGGAAAAAGGGTATGGCAGGATTATTAATATTTCTTCAAGAGGGTGGCTGGGCGGTACAGCCCAGTGTAATTATGCAGCTTCAAAGGGCGGAATAGTTAGCCTTACAAGGTCGCTTGCTTTAGAAACGGCAAGAATGGGAATAACGGTAAATTGTGTTGCGCCTGGTATGATTGATACACCGCTTCATCAACAGAGCACAGAAGAGGAAGTCGGATTTCGCATGAGCAGTCAGCCAATGGGGAAAGTGGGTACTCCAAGGCAGGTTACGAATGTCGTGGAATATTTTGCGGACGAGGAAAATTGGTTCACCACAGGTCAGGTATTATATGTATGCGGAGGAATGAGTGTTTTGGCGTCACTGTCTTCCTAAGAATGAGGTAACTGAGAAGGAAATTATCTATTTTATGTAAAAAACAGGAGTGTTAGAGATCGTAACACTCCTATGAATCAATGAAATTGCTTTTATTTGGATGTACTAGTTTTATCCATAAATTTTAACAGATCAGTTAACAGAGTACTGAAGGTTGACAGATGTTCTTGAATTCTGCCTGGGTATTCTCGTTCAATAAATTCAATGGTATCTTTATCGGTATGCCATACACCACCATATTGAACAGTTTGGTCATAACCATCTAGTTCACCGATTTCCCAGTTAGTTGCTTCTAGGTATCCGTATGGAATACCAAGGTTTTTAAATGGTGCATGATCACTCCAGTCACCGGTTGTACCTGCAGGATATTCTGGATTCAAGCCGGGATTAGTACCAACAGGTAACTTCTTCTTTTTCACAATCTCCAAGGCTTGATCACGTATAAAACCAGCCTTTCCAAGTCCCCCATAGACATACATCTTATCACCGACTGCAAGACTATCCATATTAATCATACCAATTGTATTTTTAATTTCCGCTGGTGTCATATTGGCAGCATAGTTAGTTGAACCTCTTAAACCGGTTTCTTCCGCACCAAAGGCGATGAACACAATAGAGTATGGGGTTGGGATATTTTTCAGCACTTCAGCTACTTCCAATAAGACTCCGACACCCGATGCATTATCATCAACTCCAAGTCCAACAGAAACCGAATCATAATGAGCGCCTACAATGATTTGTTTACTTGATTTTCCAGGCTTATACGCAATAATGTTTGAGGAATGGGTTGTTGTTCCCCTTCTTATGTAGCTAAAATCTTGTACGGTTGTTTCCAAGCCGACCCGTTCGAATTGACCTTTAATATATTGCTCTGCTTTTCGCTCATTGTCCGTTCCTGCCACCCTTGGACCTATTTCATATGCTAAATATTTCATGTGTTCATAGGCCATTGCCCCGTTTTTGTGTACAAGGGAAGGCTTGTATGTAACAGTTTCAGCAGAAGCTCCACCAACAATTGTCAAAAGACTAAAAATCAATGCGATAAAGGATAAACTTATTTTCTTCTTCATTTCGTCTGCACCTCATCTATTATTTTTTATAAGAATAATAGATTCTATAGTAAAAAACAAGAAAAATGCATAAAAATGAGAAAAAATGAGTATTTATCCATTGAGAAGACTTTTTATTTTTAATTCATACTTTACAGATAGGAATTGTATGTTTATAATGAATATAACAAAAAAAACAAGAAAACCCAAAGGGAGTTTCTTGGGTTGGTCAATGGAACGGTAACGTCCTTTTTAGCGAAATAGGAAATGAAGCATATAAAATGGGGGAGTGTTTCTTATGAACAATAATCATGTGGAAAAGAAGAGACAAAAACTTATCAATAAGCTAATTTTTTTAAATGTATATAAGAAAGAGGACAAAATGCTGTACGAATTACCGCTATCAAGGTTAGAGCATGAATATAAAAGATACAAATTGCAAAACCATCCACATGGGGAGTTTGGTTCTATTCAATGGATATAGTTTTTCAGTTAGCGTAACATTTAAGTGTAACTGTACGAAATGAAAATAAGGTTGGTAGAAATGGCCCATTTCCTTGCGGCAGGGAAAAAATAAAAAAATGTTGCGGGAATTGATAAATATTAATTCATAAAAATAATCCACCCTTGAACTGGGGTGGATTACTTTCTGTTTATTCCATAAATAGTTATTTTATACTGCGTAAATCGCCGCAATATTCTTGGATAAGCTTTGTTGCAGTCGTTTGGCTAATCTGTAAATCTTTTGCAACCTTTCTCGAACTTTTGAATTTTTGATAGGATTTTCTGATCATATATTTTTTTGTTTGGTCAATGGCCTCGTCCAGTGTCCTAGGTTCATTTAACTGAAGATCTGTATCCTGTTTTTTGTGGAATGTTTCCGGAAGATCGTGAAAATCAATGACAGTATCACTGATAATGACCAGCTTCTCGATTAAGTTTGCCAGTTGGCGTATATTTCCCGGCCATGAATACCCCGCCAGTACGCCAAGGCACTTTTGAGAAATAAGCTTATTCGACTCATACACTTGGTTAAATTTATTTAGATAATGATAGATAAGTGGAATAATATCTTCCTTTCTCTCTCTAAGTGGCGGTAAGGTGAGATCAATCACATTTAAGCGGTAGTATAAATCCTCTCTAAATTGCCCCGTTTCAATCTGCTTGACCAAATCCCGGTTTGTTGCTGCAATGAACCGGATATTTACTTTCTTCTTCTCTTGCCCGCCAATTGGAATAAATTCTTTATCTTGTATTACTTGAAGTAATTTTGCTTGGAGAGAGAGGGACATGTCGCCTATTTCATCAAGGAAAACGGTACCATTATTCGCCACTTCCAGCAATCCCATTTTCCCTGAAGGATTCGATCCGGTAAAAGCCCCTCTTGTATACCCGAACAGTTCTGATTCTAATAAATCCTCAGGAATGGCTGCACAATTGATGGTTAGAAAAGGCATGTTTTTCCGTTTACTTATTTGATGAATATAATTGGCAAGCACCCCTTTCCCAGTACCTGATTCCCCTTGAATTAAAATGGTAGAATCTGTTATTCCGACCTTCTGGCAAAAGGCAAGGATCCCTTTCATTTTAGTGGAACGGGAAATTATTCCGTGTTCCTCCTGTGTCTGCGATTTTTTGTTCACGTTTAACGTAATAATTTTGTGGTTTTTTAACTCTCTTGCGGTTGTAATTAATAATTCGACTTCATTCTTATCATTTAAAACGGGGATGGCCGAAGTAAGCAATTCAATACCCATATTCGTTGTTTGAATAATTGAAAATGGCTTTTTCCTTTTATAAACTTCTGGATAAATGGCTGGAGTCCAATACTTTTTTTCTAACAAGTCATTACTATATTTGCCCAGTAAATGCTCCCTTGGTAAACCATAATTTTTTTCGCAAACTTTATTAGCATAAATAATTTGCCTGTCGCGGTTAAATATGAAAATCTCGTCTGATGAATAATCCAAAAGTTCTTTAAGAGTTTCCCCTGCTATTTCGATATTTTCAGGGTTGATTGACTGATTCATTCCACATATTCCCCCATAAATAATTATGAATATTCCAATAACAAGAGTATATCATAAGCACTCCGTAAGTTCAGTGAAAAATACCACGATTATTCTGACTGATCACGAACGGATGAGCAGGTGAGTTAATTATGGTTCAAGTGAGTATTCAAAACTCATTTTAAGGAGGGGAACCTGTCGAAGAAAGGTGTAAAACAAAGGTTTTAAATAGTGGCACAAAATTTGCATTACATATTTGTGCATGTGGTTCAGTTGGAAATGGGGGGGAACGAATGGAGGGTAAACTGGAAAATTTAAAGCGAATGCTAAATCCCAGACATCTTGTTTTAATAGGCGGTAAAAATATTATCCAAAAAGGTATTCAAAATTGTAAAAAGATAGGATTCCAAGGGGAAATTTACGCTGTAAATAAAACAGAGGTGGAAATCGAAGGAGTTCGCTGCTGCAAAAACATACATGAACTTCCGCGGGTGCCAGATGCAGCTTTTATTGCCATACGGGCTGATCGAGCCGTTGAGGCCATAAAGGAATTGCGAACAATGGGAACCTTTGGATGCGTCTGTTACGCTGCGGGATTTTCTGAAGTGGGCAATAACCAATTGCATAAGGATCTCATCGAGGCTGCCGGTGATATGGCATTGATCGGTCCGAATTGTTATGGAGTAATAAATTACTTGGATCAAGTACCATTATGGGCAGATCGTTTTGGATCCGAACCGACGGATAAAGGTGTCGCAATTATAAGCCAAAGCGGAAATCTGAGCTTTAATATAACCATGAATGGCCGCTCCTTGCCGCTTGCATACGCTTTGAGTATCGGCAATCAAGCAGTGCTTGATATCGCAGATTATATCATGGCTATGTGTGATGACCCAAGGGTTACCGCAATTGGTTTACACATCGAGGGTCTGGGTAATATGGAAAAGTTTATTCAAGCAGCCAAAACGGCTTTGGAAAAAGGAATTCCTATTGTGGCATATAAAACAGGTGTTTCTGAAATTGGAAGTCAATTAACCATGAGTCATACCAGTTCATTGGCTGGAGCGGATGACCTCTATCAAGCGCTGTTTAAACGCCTAAATATTTGCCGCGTTGATTCACTATCTGCATTTTTGGAAACGTTAAAGTTATTTTCAGTTGCAGGATCAATAGAGGGGCGAAATGTAGGAGTTCTGACAGTATCAGGCGGCGAATCAGCCATTACGGCCGATGAAGCAGCAAAAAAAGGGTTTTCCCTTCCAGATTTAACTGCTAAACAGAGGGAAGAACTGAAATCACAGTTGACGAAGTTTGAACATGTGTCCAATCCCCTTGACTATAATATGTCCATTTGGGGAGATGAAGAAAAATTAGTCGATTGTTTCACAAGCTTTATGCAAGGGCAATTCCATACTACATTGCTCATTTTTGATTACTTGGATAATGAGTATAGAGATATGGAATCATGGGAAGCTGTCGTCAATGCCTATATACAGGTTCATAAACAAACGCGAACACAGGCACTTGTTATATCAGTATTGCCAGAAGGAATGCCTAGTCATTTTCGTGAAAAATTCATATCTAATGGGATTACGCCTCTGCAAGGGATGACAGATGCATTTACCGCGATTCACGCTGTTACAGTATATAACGAAAGAAGAAGGAATAACTCCCCCGTACCATCTAACTTGTTATTGTCCAAAGATCGACCTCAAGAGATTGAGGCCATTGTGTTGGATGAATGGCAGGGGAAACAAGTACTTCTTTCGTATGGTGTAAAGATACCTTATGGAAAAATGGTCTCTATTGAGGATGAACAGCTAATAGACGAAGAAATGGCAGGGCCATTTGTCGCTAAAGGGGTAAGCGCAAAGGTTGCCCATAAAACCGATATCGGCGCTGTCAAATTGAAATTGCAAACGGAAGAGGAAGTTAGACAGGCATTGCTAGATATCCATAAGAATTTGGCAGATCAGATGGATGTTAACGACATCCGGTTTTTAGTGGAAGAAATGATACCAAATGCTGTGGCTGAATTAAACATAGGTATCAAGCGGGATGATCAATTTGGATTGGCTTTGGTGATTAGTATGGGCGGTATCCTTGTCAATTTAGTAAATGATAGTGTACCTGTTCTATTGCCTGCAAGTCGTGAAGAAATTTTGGAAGCGCTGTATTCACTTAAAGGAATAAAATTAATAACAGGATTCAGAGGCAGTCCTAAAGGGGATATTGAGGCGGTCGTAAAGGCGGCTGAATCCGTGGCAGCATATGCCGAAGCCAATCGAAATAATATCTTGGAAATGGAAATCAATCCGCTTTTAGTACTCCCTGAAGGTCAAGGTGCCGTAGCTGTGGATGCTTTCATAAGAACAGTCGCCGATCCAGTCAAAACAGAAGAACCAAGTGTTCAAAAAATAATGCCATACTGACGTAGAAATTAGTTTTCAAAATGAAAAATTAGTTGAACATCACTTAATAGGAGCTGATAATAATGGATTTCAAGATTCCAGAAGAAGTAAAAGAAGTTGTAGCCTCAATTGAAAAATTTGTTGAACGAGAGGTTGAACCGCTTAAAAAGAAATATCATAAACAATTAAGCAATGGAAGATACTTTTATGATGAAAATGGATTGTATTCAAAAGAAACGATGGAAGCAATCCGCCAGGTTAGGGTAAAATCTGCCAAAGCAGGTTTTTTCAATATGTTTGCCCCTCCAGAATTGGGAGGAACAGGGGATGTATTTGGCCCCGTAAATATGGCTCTTATTCACGAAATGGTCTATAAAAAATTTGGTCAAGATCTATTAACCCAACATATTTTCCCAATTGGTTTATTTACCGATGGGCTGACCCCGGTTTTGAAAGGGCTTAGACAAGAGGTAAGGGATGAAATATTACCTGGAGTACAAAGTGGGGAAACCTGGTTATGTTTTGGACTTTCAGAACCTGACGCGGGTTCCGATATATGGAACTTAAAAACAAGAGCCGTGAAAGATGGCGACTATTGGGTTTTAAATGGAACGAAACAATGGATTTCGTATGCAGCATATTCTGACTATGCGATGATTTTTGCCATCACCGATCCCGAGATGGCCAAACAAAGAAGCGGGGGTATCACGTGTTTTCTTGTCCCAATGGATGGGGTTACGTGCGTGTGTGATAATGCGATCGCCCTATTAGGGAACCTGGGCGGGGAGGTAGGAATCATTTCTCTCGAAGATGCCCGGGTACATGAGAAATATATTATTGGTGAATTGCATCAGGCATTTGGAACAGCACTTGATGGAATAAACCTTGGGCGGCTATCTGTGGCCGCAAACTGTGTCGGTACCGCACAATGGGCTTTAAATAAAGCCATTGACTATGCAAATGTACGGAAAACATTTGGTACAACCATAGGTAATCACCAGGCGATACAAATGATGCTGGCGGAATGTGCACTGGAGATCTATGCAGCTCGAAATATGGTGCTGCACTGTGCGTGGAAGGTGGAGAACCAAAAAGGCACTCCAGTCAAGGAGCTTTCAATGGTTAAAGCACACTCAACCGAAATGACACAGTCCGTTCTTGATAAGTGTATGCAAATTCATGGTGGTATGGGATTAACGAATGAGCTGGGGCTTGAACATGTATGGAGATGGGCAAGAGAACAACGGATACCAGATGGTACGACAGAAATGCAAAAACGGACAATAGGAAAACAACTATTAAAGGGAGACACTAGTTTTTCATAATCATGAAGTGATTCCAATTGTTGATTGATGGACTCACCCGTCTTAAAGTCACTGATGTATGTAATGACCTTTTTAGGTGAGTCCATGTAAGTTTTCTGATAGTAAGCTAGATTTATAAAGTAGAAGAGGTGTTGAAGTATGAAAACAAGAATAACTAAGTTATTAGGAATAGAATATCCGATTATTTGCGGCGGAATGTTTCAGGTCGGCAGAGCAGAGTTGGCGGCTGCTGTATCTGAAGCAGGTGGATTAGGCATTATTACTTCGGCAACACAAGGAACACCAGAACTGCTGCGACAAGAGATTCGTAAGGTTAAATCGTTGACGAAAAAACCCTTTGCCGTAAATCTGAGCCTTTTTCCAAGTCAAACCCCCATCCCAAATAAAGAATTTATTCAAGTAATGATAGAAGAAGATGTTCGAATTGTTGAAACGAGCGGCAGGAGCCCTGAACCATTCATGCCAATGTTTAAAGAAAATAATTTCAAGGTTATTCATAAGGTAGTTGGACCTAAATATGCCAAGACTGCTGAAAGGGTAGGGGTGGATGCCGTAACGGTTGTCGGTAATGAGACAGGTGGTCATCCCGGAATGAGTGATGTCGGGACGTTAGTTGCGCTTCCCCGTGTTGTTGATTCCGTAGACATTCCAGTCATTGCCGGAGGCGGATTTGCAGATGGAAGAGGATTAATAAGCGCCCTAGCACTTGGGGCTGAAGGGGTGCTCATGGGGACTAGATTCATGGCTACGAAAGAATCACCTATTCATGATCATGTGAAGGATTGGATGCTTGAAGCGGATGAAACGAATACGATTATTGTCCAACGAAATATTGGAAGTCCTTCACGAGTGGCATTGAATGAAGTGAGTAAAGAGGTGGAGCGGCTGGAAAAGGAAGGAGCAACCATCGAGCAATTACTTCCGTTAATCACGGGTAAACGAGCGAAAAGTGTTTATTTTGAAGGAAATGTGGATGGTGGACTTATGTCGTGCGGGCAGTCTGTTGGTTTGATTAAAGAAATACCTTCAGTGAATGAACTCATTCAACAAATGATTTCGGAAGCAAAAAAGTCCCTAGGTTTTATTCAGGAACGTATGAATAGTGAAGAAATTGTAAGATAAATAAAACGCAATGTTTGGAGGGTATGACCATGAACAATCAAACGGAATTCACAGTTGCAGACGCAATCGTAAAAGAGCTTGTACAAGCAGAAGTGAACGTAGTTTACGGGATCGTTAGTATTCACAATATGCCGATTTATGATGCAATCTTGCGGGAAGGAAGCATCCGTATCGTCACTGCCCGCGGTGAAAGTGGAGCGGTCAACATGGCTGATGCCTATGCACGTGCGACAGGAAAATTGGGGGTTGTCATTACAAGTACTGGTACTGGAGCTGGGAACGGTGCAGGTTCATTGGTAGAATCATGGAACGCAGGGACACCTGTTTTACACATTACAGGGGAAGCTGATTCTCATTATATTGGAACGGATCAACGTTATATCCACGAAGCGAAGGATCAGTTAAAAATGATGGATGGTGCAAACAAAGCTGCCTATTTGTTGAAGCGTCCAAAGCAAATCACCCCATTTATTCGCTTGGCGATTAAAGAGGCAGGGACTGTTCCGACTGGTCCTGTTACTATTTCCATTCCAACGAATTTCCAAGCGCAAATTATTCCGCAAAATCAATTGGTCGAGGTGGCGATGGGGCAAAATTTAAAAACGAAAATCAACATTCCAGCAGAAGTAATTGAAAAGATTGCTTCAGCAAAAAGACCCGTCATCTGGGCAGGAAATGGAGTGATTGCTTCAAATGCCTCTGAGGAACTTCAAATGTTAGTAGATAAAATTCAGCCTGCAGTCGTTACAAGTGAATCCGGTAAAGGGTCAATCCCTGAAAATCACCCGCTTTGCATCGGTAACTTTGCTTTTACTTCTCAAGTGGAGGAACTATTGAGAAACTCGGATCTACTTCTCAGTATTGGGGTCCGTTTTCGCGGAACGGAAACGAATAACTGGACGCTCCCAGTACCAGAAAATCATATAAATATCGATTTGAATCCAAATGCATTTAACCGCAATTTTGATACATTGTATACACTGGTTGGGAATGCAAAAGACGTTTTACAAGAGATTAACATTGCGTTAACACAGAAGGAGATTCTTCCAGATGCAGCTTATGTGGATGAAGTGAAGGCTGCCCGTCAAGCCGTGCGTGATGAACTTCGCAGCAATATTGGCCCTTACGGAGACATTGCAGATATCATGCGTGAACAGCTGCCTGAGAATACAATGTTGGTGACTGACGTAACCATTCCCGGATATACTTGGGGGAATAAATTGTTCGACATGTATGAACCAAGAAATTACCTTTACGTGACCGGCGGAGGAATAGGTCAAGGGTTGCCAATGGCGATCGGTGCCAAAATTGGTCAGCCAGAAAAGCCTGTCGTTCTTATTGTAGGAGACGGCGGATTCATGGTGAATGCTGGTGAGATGATTACTGCGATTCAGGAAGATACGCCGATAATCGTTCTCTTATTTGATGATGGCGGATATGGAATCTTAAGATACTACCAAGAATCAGCATATGGCAGACGGACATCTGTCGACTTGAAAAATCCAGATTTCGTCATGATGGCAAAATCAATGGGCTTTGAATCAGAGAAAGTATCCTCGGTCGGTGGGTTTAAGGATGGGTTAGCAAATGCCATCGCAAGCAAGAAACCTTATATGGTTGTCGTAGATGTTGAAGCAGTAGGAGTATTGGAATACAAGGATACGGATGAATACATTGCATCTTTCCGTCCAAATCAAAATACGGATACGTTTTCACCGAATTCAGGCGTTCATCCACCATTTCAAAATGTATGAACAGGCAGAGGCCATAACAAATGGGGAGGAAACAAAGGTATGATAAAAGAATTGAAACAATATATAAATGGGAATTGGGCAGAGTCCAGTAACCCGCAAAAACTTGATATCATGAATCCTGCTACACAGGAAAGTCATTGCCAGAGCCCCAAAAGCAACAAAAGAAGAAACAGAAGAAGCAATCAAAATAGCGAAGAGAACGTTTGAAAGTGGAGTATGGTCTGATCAATCCTCGGAGGAGCGGGCGGCGGTATTACTTCAGATTGCTGATAAACTGCAGGAAAATATCCATGAGTTAAGGGATTTGGAAGTACAGAATAATGGAAAAACAAAAAGAGAGGCACAGTCGGATGCTGAGGAGGCGGTTCATGCATTTCGTTATTACGCAGGTCTGCTTACACTCCCTAATGGCCAAGTGTTTGAAGCATCCCAGGAGATGCAAACATTGATTGTAAAGGAACCGATCGGTGTTGCAGGATTAATTGTTCCTTGGAATTTCCCTTTATTGATGAGTGTTTGGAAGATTGCTCCAGCATTGGCAGCAGGAAATAGCATTCTATTAAAACCGGCAGAAATTACCCCAATGACAGCGGTAAAAGTATTTGAGCTGATTGATCAGACTGATTTACCAAAGGGAGTTGCGAACCTCCTTCTGGGATCTGGATCGGTTGTCGGCCAGACGATTGCTGAAAGCAATGATGTGGATGTTGTTTCTTTTACTGGAAGCACTGAGGTCGGCCGCCATATCATGCAGGCTGCGACTACAAATATGAAAAAGGTGTCCCTTGAGCTGGGAGGGAAATCTCCGAACATCATTTTTGATGATGCAGATTTAGAAACAGCCGTCGATTACTCCTTATTTGGTATTTTCATGGGTTCTGGGCAAGTTTGCTCGTCGGGGAGCCGTATTCTTGTCCAAGAAAGTATCTACGATGAATTTGTAGAGAAATATGTAGAAAAAGCAAAGGGAATACGAGTGGGTCCCGGAAATGATGAGCAATCCCAGATGGGAGCGATTGTCAGTGAAAAGCACTTCGAGAGTATACTGGACTACATCCAGATTGGCAAAGAAGAAGGTGCAACCCTTTCTCTGGGCGGCAATCGAATCGAGAAAGACGGTTTGGAAAAGGGATTTTTCATTGAACCTACCGTCTTCACTCATGTAACAAGCGATATGCGGATTGTCAGGGAAGAAATCTTTGGTCCTGTCGTCACCATCCAGAAATTCACTAATGAAGAAGAGGCGATCAAGATTGCCAATGATACAGAGTTCGGACTTGCGGGTGCGGTTTTCTCTACAGATCAAAACAAAGCACTAAGGGTCATCAAAAAGGTCCGTGCCGGCATCACATGGGTGAATGCCTACCATCTAACGAATATTCAAGCCCCATGGGGAGGTTATAAGCAAAGTGGTATTGGCAGAAGCCTTGGTACGTATGGATTGGATGAATATCAGGAGACGAAACAAATTAACATTAATCTGGATCCAAAGCCAATTCATTGGTTTGAATAGAGGCTTAACAAATAGACTGCAAGTAATCTTCTGCACTATTTTTGCAAGGGACCTAATTGTTAGAATAAGGGTGAGTTTGCAGGGACTCGTTGAACACCATTGCACTCACTTTCATAGGAATAAAACCTTATATGTCCGCTGTTTTGTTCATAGAAAAGTTGGCATGAATTTTGCTAGTAAACTAGTAGGTGTAAATAGGGGATGGCAGCAATAGTAATCGATAATTTTGTAAGCGCTTTAACAGTGTGTGCTATCATACTAGTAAACAACATGTTCAAAATGAAGGAGGTATGAAGATTGAATAAACCATATTTAGTTGTAGAGTGGAATGATACGGAAACAGATGCACAAGGGTGGCTAGTTGTTCATAACTTCATAAAAGGTTATACAGGCGGCGGTACGAGAATGCATCCGTCAGTGACAAGGGAAGAGGTTATAAGATTAGCCAAGGCAATGGCTTATAAGTATGTAGCGAATGACAGTGGAACGACTGGGGGATGTAAGGCGGGTATTTCTTATGATTATAAAGCTCCTGATGCATATGCCGTACTAAGAAGATTTTTAATTGCCATGATGCCTTATATTGATATTGGCGTATCTTTGGGAAGTGATTTAGGTACAAAATATGAAGATGTGCTCAAGATTTTTAACGAATTCGGCATTGAGATCCCTTTGACGAAGTCAATGAAACACAATCCTGCTGTGCTTCATGGGATAAAGGAATTTGAAAGGCTGATGAAAACAAGTATTGACGGATTACCTTTATATGATGCTGTCACAGGATATGGTGTTGCCTTTTCGGCAGATGAAGCGTGGAAATTTAAGAACGGTAAAGGCGGAGCGAGGGTTGTCATCCAAGGCTTCGGTTGTGTAGGTGCAAGCTGTGCATTAAAACTGTCTCAATTAGGCTATAAAATAGTCGGAATTTCGGATGCGAACTTGTTAGTCACTTGTGATGATGGGTTAGATGTTCAGAAGCTCCTTACCCATAAAAATGGATATGGAGAAATGGATCAAGACTATTTTGAACCGAATTATACTGTAAGGCCAAATTCAGACTGGCTTCATGTGGACTGCGATATCCTCATCCCATGTGCATTAGAGGACGTAATAAATGAGTCAAATGCTGATACTGTAAAAGCAGGTTTGATTGTTGAAGCTGCAAATATTCCGATCTCTTCCGATGGAGATCAAATCATCAAACAAAGAGGAATCGACATCGTCAATGATTTTGTTGCGAACCTAGGGGCCATAAGGTTTTATGACGCAGTTATTTTTGGACTGGTTAAACCGGATCCGCAGTCCGTCATAGAGGATATTGAAAAGCTATGCAGAAAAAATACCTATCGATTATTTTCGGAAGCAAAGGAACAAAACAGGTATCAACGCGACGTTGCCTATGAAATTTTTAAACCGGAAGTCAGCGATTTAGTAGAGTTTGCTGATCCTTCCGAAAAGGTTCAGCTCGGATAAACTATTAGTATTACGGGCAATCATTCTAGTAAATCGATCATGGGGATAGAATAAAAATTGGGAGGGATTAGATGCAGCAAGAACTAGGTAATCAACCAAAAGAATTAAAACGTTCAATGAAAAGTAGACATTTATTTATGCTTTCCATAGGCGGAGTCATTGGAACTGGTCTTTTTCTAGGATCCGGGTATGCGATTGGTGAGGCCGGACCTGCAGGATCGATTGTTGCCTACTTGGTCGGTGGATTACTTATGTACTTGGTCATGGTTTGCCTTGGAGAACTATCCGTCGTGATGCCGGTATCTGGCTCCTTTCAGGCTCATACAGAGAAATTTATCGGTCCTGCCTCCGGGTTTATGATTGGCTGGACCTACTGGTTGAGCTGGGCTATTTATGTAGGACTGGAGTTTATTGCGGCCGGTTTGCTAATGGCCAGATGGTTTCCGGATGTACCAATATGGGTATGGTGCGCAGTTTTTACCTTACTTTTGTTTGGTATAAACGCTTTGACCGCAAGAGGCTTTGCCGAGATGGAATATTGGTTCTCTGCGATAAAGGTACTTGCTGTCATCCTTTTTATTGTGATTGGTGGAGCTGCCGTGTTCGGATTAATTCCTATCCAGGGAGAATCTCCCCCATTCCTCTCAAATTTTTTCGGTGATGGATTATTTCCAATGGGATTCATTGGTGTATTTATTTCGATGATGACAGTCGTGTATTCATTTATGGGTTCGGAAATTATGGGTGTTGCAGCAGGTGAAACAGAGGATCCTGAAAAGAGTATACCAAAGGCCATTCGTAGTATCATCATCCGTATTTTACTTTTCTATGTACTTGCAACCTTTGTCTTATCAGCCATTGTTCCGTGGAAAGAAGCGGGGGTTCTCGAAAGCCCGTTTGTAACTGTATTCGACATGATCGGTATTCCCTATGCAGCTGATATTATGAATTTCGTTATTTTAACAGCCATTCTTTCGGTGGGAAATACAGGTTTGTTTGCTTGTGCGAGAATCCTTTTTTCCCTTTCACAAAGTGGGCATGCCCCTCGTTCCTTCGGAAAGGTAAATAAGCGCGGTGTACCTATGAACGCATTGATCGTGTCTCTCGCTTTTGCCTTGTTGTCCTTGCTTACTAGTGTCGTAGCAGAAGAAACATTATTTGTGGTACTTCTTGCTATCAGTGGTGTTGGAGGACTGGTTACGTGGATGGCGATAGCGCTTGCACAGTATAAATTTCGTAAACAGTATATTGCGAGTGGTGCAAAGTTGGAGGATTTGAAATATAAAGTTCCTTTCTTCCCTTTGGTTCCGATTGCGTGCTTCATCATGTGCATTGGAATCGTCGTGTTTACCGCTTTCGATCCGACACAGCGGACATCTTTCTACATAGGATTCGGCTTTGTGGTCGCTTGCTATGTTTTTTACCATTTTAAATTTACTAGAAAAGCTACAATCGAAACAAATAGCCAACAGGATAAAATAGGGCATTAAATTTTCAGAATCATCAAAAAGTTAAATGGTAACTAACAAAGAACTTAAAAGATATTGAAGCAACAATGCAGCACTGTGGAGCTGCTTAGACTTGAAGGAAACCTGCAATTGCATGGACCGTATGGTGTGACCATCACCAGCGGTCTTTTTTAACTATATACAAAGTATAGATATAATTATAGAACCACTATAGGTCTCTGCCAATCTACCTAAGTACCTTCCGACTTCTCCCCATAGGCGATTTTGAATAACTAGTGAAAAGGA
>NZ_JBMPZU010000048.1:0-25791 GCF_049463095.1 Neobacillus sp. 19
GTGCGGCTGGATCACCTTCCTTTCTAAGGATAATGCAGTCCTTTTGGACTGATAATAAGGTTGACGTTTCTTGTTTGTTTAGTTTTGAGGGAGCAATTCTCTCAAGACTTTTGTCCTTGAAAACTAGATAATCGTACAAGAAGCAAAGTAAACATCGAGTAATCGCCATTTTAGTTTTTCTCTCTTATTGAATAAGAGTTATAAACCTTTTTAGGTTAAGTTAGAAAGGGCGCACGGTGAATGCCTTGGCACTAGGAGCCGATGAAGGACGGGACTAACACCGATATGCTTCGGGGAGCTGTAAGTAAGCTTTGATCCGGAGATTTCCGAATGGGGAAACCCGCTGTTCGTAATGGAACAGTATCTTTACCTGAATACATAGGGTATGAAGGCGTTACCCGGGGAACTGAAACATCTAAGTACCCGGAGGAAAGAGAAAGCAAACGCGATTCCCTAAGTAGCGGCGAGCGAAACGGGACATAGCCAAACCAAGAGGCTTGCCTCTTGGGGTTGTAGGACACTCAACAGTGAATTGTCCAAAGGAACGGGGTAAATGAAGCAGATGGAAAGGTCAGCCAGAGAAGGTAAAAGCCCTGTAGTTGAAACTTCGTTCCCTCCTGAGTGGATCCTGAGTACGGCCGGACGCGTGCCAAATCCGGTCGGAAGCAGGGAGGACCATCTCCCAAGGCTAAATACTCCCTAGTGACCGATAGTGAACCAGTACCGTGGTAGGGAAAGGTGAACAGCACCGGAAGGGGAGTGAAATAGTTCCTGGACCCGTGTGCCTACAAGTAGTCAGAGCCCGTTTATGGGTGATGGCGTGCCTTTTGTAGAATTAAACTCGGCGAGTCACGATCCATGCAAGGTTAAGTTGAAGAGACGGAGCCGCAGCGAAAGCGAGTCTGAATAGGGCGTTTGAGTATGTGGTCGTAGACCCGAAACCAGGTGAATCTACCCATGTCCAGGGTGAAGCCAGGTAACACTGGATGGAGGCCCGAACCCACGCACGTTGAAAAGTGCGGGGATGAGGTGTGGGTAGCGGAGAAATTCCAATCGAACTTGGAGATAGCTGGTTCTCTCCGAAATAGCTTCAGGGCTAGCCTCACGTTGTTAGAGTCTTGGAGGTAGAGCACTGTTTGGACTAGGGGCCCTCATCGGGTTACCGAATTCAGACAAACTCCGAATGCCAAAGACTTATCCGTGGGAGTCAGACTGCGAGTGATAAGATCCGTAGTCGAAAAGGGAAACAGCCCAGACCACCAGCTAAGGTCCCAAAGTATACGTTAAGTGGAAAAGGATGTGGAGTTGCTTAGACAACCAGGATGTTGGCTTAGAAGCAGCCACCATTTAAAGAGTGCGTAATAGCTCACTGGTCGAGTGACTCTGCGCCGAAAATGTACCGGGGCTAAACGTATCACCGAAGCTGTGGATTGACACCGTTGGTGTCAGTGGTAGGAGAGCGTTCTAAGGGCGTTGAAGCTAGACCGTAAGGACTGGTGGAGCGCTTAGAAGTGAGAATGCCGGTATGAGTAGCGAAAGATGAGTGAGAATCTCATCCACCGTATGCCTAAGGTTTCCTGAGGAAGGCTCGTCCGCTCAGGGTTAGTCGGGACCTAAGCCGAGGCCGAAAGGCGTAGGCGATGGACAACAGGTTGATATTCCTGTACCACCTATGAATCGTTTGAGTGATGGGGGGACGCAGGAGGATAGGGTAAGCGCGCTGTTGGATATGCGCGTCTAAGCAGTTAGGCTGGTGAATAGGAAAATCCGTTCACCGTAAAGGCTGAGCTGTGACAGCGAGGGAAATTTAGTACCGAAGTTCCTGATTCCACACTGCCAAGAAAAGCCTCTAGCGAGATTCAAGGTGCCCGTACCGCAAACCGACACAGGTAGGCGAGGAGAGAATCCTAAGGTGAGCGAGAGAACTCTCGTTAAGGAACTCGGCAAATGACCCCGTAACTTCGGGAGAAGGGGTGCTCTTTAGGGTTCATAGCCCTGAAGAGCCGCAGTGAATAGGCCCAGGCGACTGTTTAGCAAAAACACAGGTCTCTGCGAAGCCGCAAGGCGAAGTATAGGGGCTGACGCCTGCCCGGTGCTGGAAGGTTAAGAGGAGGGGTTAGCGCAAGCGAAGCTCTGAATCGAAGCCCCAGTAAACGGCGGCCGTAACTATAACGGTCCTAAGGTAGCGAAATTCCTTGTCGGGTAGAGTTCCGACCCGCACGAAAGGCGTAACGATCTGGGCACTGTCTCAACGAGAGACTCGGTGAAATTATAGTACCTGTGAAGATGCAGGTTACCCGCGACAGGACGGAAAGACCCCGTGGAGCTTTACTGTAGCCTGATATTGAATTTTGGTACAGCTTGTACAGGATAGGTAGGAGCCTGAGAAGCCGGAGCGCTAGCTTCGGTGGAGGCGTCGGTGGGATACTACCCTGGCTGTATTGAAATTCTAACCCGCACCCCTGATCGGGGTGGGAGACAGTGTCAGGTGGGCAGTTTGACTGGGGCGGTCGCCTCCTAAAGAGTAACGGAGGCGCCCAAAGGTTCCCTCAGAATGGTTGGAAATCATTCGTAGAGTGTAAAGGCACAAGGGAGCTTGACTGCGAGACCTACAAGTCGAGCAGGGACGAAAGTCGGGCTTAGTGATCCGGTGGTTCCGCATGGAAGGGCCATCGCTCAACGGATAAAAGCTACCCCGGGGATAACAGGCTTATCTCCCCCAAGAGTCCACATCGACGGGGAGGTTTGGCACCTCGATGTCGGCTCATCGCATCCTGGGGCTGTAGTCGGTCCCAAGGGTTGGGCTGTTCGCCCATTAAAGCGGTACGCGAGCTGGGTTCAGAACGTCGTGAGACAGTTCGGTCCCTATCCGTCGTGGGCGCAGGAAATTTGAGAGGAGCTGTCCTTAGTACGAGAGGACCGGGATGGACGCACCGCTGGTGTACCAGTTGTCTTGCCAAAGGCATCGCTGGGTAGCTATGTGCGGACGGGATAAGTGCTGAAAGCATCTAAGCATGAAGCCCCCCTCAAGATGAGATTTCCCATAGCGTCAAGCTAGTAAGATCCCTGAAAGATGATCAGGTTGATAGGTCAGAGGTGGAAGCATGGCGACATGTGGAGCTGACTGATACTAATCGATCGAGGACTTAACCATTTCAAATTGGTTGAACTCGTTTTTACAAAAACTTCTTCTGCATTATCTAGTTTTGAGGGAATGAAAAAAATTAAATTTCCTCTTGAAAAATATGAAAAAGACATTATAATAAAATAGTGTCGATAAAATAGTCTGGTAACAATGGCGAGAAGGTCACACCCGTTCCCATACCGAACACGGAAGTTAAGCTTCTCAGCGCCGATGGTAGTTGGGGCATGCGCCCCTGTGAGAGTAGGACGTTGCCAGGCTGTAATCATATTATTCCGCAGTAGCTCAGTGGTAGAGCTATCGGCTGTTAACCGATCGGTCGTAGGTTCGAGTCCTACCTGCGGAGCCATTTTTGTTGGAGAGCTGTCCGAGTGGCCGAAGGAGCACGATTGGAAATCGTGTAGGCGGGTAACCCTGTCTCAAGGGTTCAAATCCCTTGCTCTCCGCCATAAAAACATTGTAACAATATGGCCCCTTGGTCAAGCGGTTAAGACACCGCCCTTTCACGGCGGTAACACGGGTTCGAATCCCGTAGGGGTCACCATTTGGAGGATTAGCTCAGCTGGGAGAGCATCTGCCTTACAAGCAGAGGGTCGGCGGTTCGATCCCGTCATCCTCCACCATAATGCTCTAATTATTATTATTATCGCGGGGTGGAGCAGTCCGGTAGCTCGTCGGGCTCATAACCCGAAGGTCGCAGGTTCAAATCCTGTCCCCGCAATTTGGTCTGGTAGTTCAGTTGGTTAGAATGCCTGCCTGTCACGCAGGAGGTCGCGGGTTCGAGTCCCGTCCAGACCGCCATTTAGAGTGGCTCAGTAGCTCAGTCGGTAGAGCAAAGGACTGAAAATCCTTGTGTCGGCGGTTCGATTCCGTCCTGAGCCACCATTTATTCATTTAATTGATTGCCGATGTAGCTCAATTGGTAGAGCAACTGAATCGTAATCAGTAGGTTGGGGGTTCAATTCCTCTCGTCGGCACCTTAAGCTGACAATAACATATTATAGTGGAGGGGTAGCGAAGTGGCTAAACGCGGCGGACTGTAAATCCGCTCCCTCCGGGTTCGGCGGTTCGAATCCGTCCCCCTCCACCATTTATTTATAGGGGTATAGTTTAAAGGTAGAACGAAGGTCTCCAAAACCTTTGGTGTGGGTTCAATTCCTACTACCCCTGCCAATCATATTGTGGCGATTGTGGCGAAGTGGTTAACGCATCGGATTGTGGTTCCGACATTCGTGGGTTCGATTCCCATCAGTCGCCCCATAAAAATATTTTATTATTATCATTGGGCTATAGCCAAGCGGTAAGGCATCGCACTTTGACTGCGACATGCGTTGGTTCAAATCCAGCTAGCCCAGCCATTCTGCGGAAGTAGTTCAGTGGTAGAACACCACCTTGCCAAGGTGGGGGTCGCGGGTTCGAATCCCGTCTTCCGCTCCAAAATATACGGCGGCATAGCCAAGTGGTAAGGCAGAGGTCTGCAAAACCTTTACCACCGGTTCGAATCCGGTTGCCGCCTCCAAATTTTATCTTTCATGGATTAAAATAAGTAATTGATTTTTGCCGGGGTGGCGGAACTGGCAGACGCACAGGACTTAAAATCCTGCGGTAGGTGACTACCGTACCGGTTCGATTCCGGTTCTCGGCATTGCTTCAAACATCTTAATACGCCGGTGTGGCGGAATTGGCAGACGCGCACGACTCAAAATCGTGTTCCGTGAGGAGTGTCGGTTCGACCCCGACCACCGGTATCAATTCGATGATAAAAAGGTTTTTCACATACCATGTAGAAAACCTTTTTTGTTTTTTATTCGTATGATGGACAATTCGCAGAAGAAAAAACATAAAGAAGCGTTGTTTAGTAAAGTGAAAAAAATCGACAAATTTCGATGAAGCTACTTGACGTATGGAAGAATTGTGTGTATTATAATAACAGTCAGTTCATCAATTTGTCATATTTAATCAAAACATGCGGGTGTAGTTTACTGGTAAAACCTCAGCCTTCCAAGCTGATGTAGTGGGTTCGATTCCCATCACCCGCTCCATACATATTAACTAACGCAGTGTATCGTTACATAGGAGAACGATGCATTGCGTTTTTTCATTACATTAAAAAAGGATGCCTTCTAGCATTCAAGAATATGAAATGTACCTTCCCCGCCATGAATTTGTAAAAACATGTCCATTAATGAAAGTGTCAGCTTTTCAGCATTTTCGATATCGGTTGATGGCCGTAAATAAATGATTTGTAAAGCATTTTTCGTAGTATATTTTACGGGTGTTCGTTCTGAATCGACAAACGGGCTGCCAAAAGGTCCCTCTTGATCAGCGGCCAAAAGTAATCGATCTAAAGAATTTTTCCTCCCGTTTAATCCTATGTACTCCTCGCCGGCTTTACCAATTCGTATTTCAACTGACCCTTGGATAAGATCAAGGTCATAAATTCCAATCGGCACTTGATACTGAAGTGAAAAAAAATTATTGATATCAATAGCACTTTGCACCGAAGAAAGATAATTTTGCGATTGTACCCGTCTATATAAGCTTTCTGCAGAGGGACGGTAGCGATTTGGATCTTTACCAGTCTGTTTAAATACGTTGCGCCATTCTTGTAAGCCCGGAAGGTCTGTTACATTAGTGTTTTCTAAATCAAAATAAATCGACTCTTGAAAAAGCTGCAGTCTGCCCTTAAGCATTTGTGGTGAATCTCCTACTGTGATATTTCTGTATTCAATTACCCCAAGTTTAAAGCCGGGAATTTGCTCGATTATTTCCGTTGAAAGTTGAATTTCCAACGATTCCACCTCCAAATTTCATTAAAAATAGTTTATCATAATTAGATGTGCAGCTAATAATCTTATCAACTTTAAAATAGACGAAGTATTTTGGAAAGGAGGGAATTGAAATGGATGTAAATAGATTAAAAACTGAACTTATTGCCTTCAGTAAAGAGATTGGCATTGATAAAATCGGGTTCACTACAGCAGATCCATTCGATGAATTAAAAAATCGTTTAATTAGACAGCAGGCTCTTGGCTATCAATCAGGATTTGAGGAGCCGGATATCGAGAAACGAGTTACACCCTCATTGCTGCTTGAAGAGCCTCGCTCAATTATTTCGATTGCCCTCGCTTATCCATCAAAAATGAAGGAACGGAAGGAAGGCAGGAAGGGTGAGCGGAGAGGGATATTCAGCAGAGCCTCTTGGGGGCTAGATTATCATCATATTCTTCGGGACCGGTTGAAAAGGCTGGAAGAATTTATTATCTCTAATATCCCTGATGCCCGGTTAAGATCAATGGTTGATACTGGGGAGCTATCAGACCGGGCAGTTGCTGAAAGAGCCGGAATTGGCTGGAGCGGAAAAAACTGTGCCATTATTACACCGGAATTTGGCTCCTACGTATATATAGGAGAAATGATAACAAGTATTCCGTTTGAACCGGACACACGAATAGAGGACCAATGCGGGTCTTGCACAAAGTGTTTAGATGCCTGTCCTACAGGTGCTTTAGTCCAAGGCGGGCAAATTAACGCTCAGCGCTGTATATCATTTTTAACACAGACAAAAGGATTTATTCCTGATGAGTTTCGGGAAAAGATTGGGAATCGTGTTTACGGCTGTGATTCCTGTCAGACTGCATGTCCGCATAACAAAGGGAAAAACTTTTATTTTCACTCGGAAATGGAGCCCGACCCTGAAGTAGCCAAGCCCCTGTTAAAGCCGATTTTATCGCTAAGCAACCGCGAATTTAAAAATAAGTTCGGCTATGTCTCGGGTTCATGGAGAGGAAAGAAACCCATTCAGCGGAATGCGATGATTGCACTTGGCCATTTTAAAGATGAAACGGCTATTCCTGAATTAACTGAGGTTTTAGTAAAAGAAGTAAGTCCCGTTGCAAGGGGAACGGCTGCATGGGCATTAGGGAAAATTGGCAGCGCCAAGGCATTAACTGCCCTTTTAACAGCCAAAGAAAATGAAGCTGATACTGAGGTTCTTGAAGAAATTAATAAAGCATTAAGTTTTTTCCAATAAGAAAAGAGCAAACCGTTTTGCTCTTTTTTTATATTAAATCCCGCTTACCCTCATATGTATAAAAAGAGAGGAGGGTCAAGACCATGCGTGAATTACTTCAAGATCTTTTTGAAAAAAGGGTAGATTTATTTGTATCGGAAAATAGGGGCAGTAAGCTGTTTTTTCCGAAGGCAGAAAAGAAACAGGCAGCAGCAGCGAAAAGGTCGGCAGAAATTGTTAAAGTGAAAGCTTTAGGAAACATCGTTGAGGAATCGGTAGAAGATGAATTTAAAATGATTAAATACAACGCCCATTATCAATATTTAATTAAACAGAAGGGTCAGCTATATCTTGAAGAAGAAATTGAAGAAAGAATTGCTAAGTTTTATAAAGGCGCTTTAGTTATGGATGAGGAAATAATAACGCCGATGCAACATCAAGAACCCGCTCAGGAAGTGATTGTACCGGAAATAGAAGACCGAGAAGAGCGGATTAGCTATGAATATAACCGCTTAAAAGCGGTTCAATACGCAGAGCGCTGGTGGAATACCTATAATCCTGCCTTTCAAAAATTTGAAAATAACTGTACCAATTATATATCTCAATGTCTCAGGGCGGGTGAGGCACCGATGAGAGGACATCCGAACCGCGGGAATGGCTGGTGGTACCAACGAACGAATTGGAGCTATAGCTGGGCAGTGGCGCATTCTCTTAAAAACTATTTAGGCAATTCTAAAAGCGGCCTCAGAGCAAGAGAAGTCAGCAGCCCAGACCAGCTGATATTAGGAGACGTTATTTGCTATGACTTTGAGGGCGACGGCAGGTTTAATCATAACACAATTGTTACTGGAAGGGATGCGTATGGCATGCCCTTAGTGAATGCTAATACCTACAATAGCCGGATGCGCTACTGGGCATATGAAGATTCCTCCGCATATACTCCAAATATTAAATATCGGTTTTATACCATCATTGATAACTGAGTTTTGTATTTGTATGGATTAATGAAAGTGGTATAATTGCCTGTAGACGTTTTTATTCGAGGTGAAATTCGTGTCAATACATGTAGTGCTATATCAACCACAAATACCATCTAATACAGGGAATATTGCCCGCACGTGTGCAGGAACCGATACGGCTTTACATTTAATCCGTCCGTTAGGTTTTTCCACGGATGACAAGATGTTGAAAAGAGCTGGATTGGATTATTGGGAACATGTAAATATTGCTTACTATGATTCATTAAAAGAGTTTTATGAGAAGAATGCCGGCGGGGAATTTTTCTATATTACGAAATTTGGTGAAAAACAATACAGCAGCTTTGATTATAGTCATTCGGAAAAAGATTATTATTTTATTTTTGGACGTGAAACAACAGGTCTTCCAAAGGACGTAATTGAAAATAATAAAGAAACGGCCTTGAGAATTCCGATGACTGAAAATATTCGTTCCTTAAATTTGTCCAATACTGCTGCTATTCTCATTTACGAAGCATTACGCCAGCAAAATTTTGCGCATTTAAAATAAAAAAAGCTGCCACAATCGGCAGCCTTTTTTTATTATTTATTTGTTCCCGGTTTGTCGTTATAACCTGCAGTGAAGATAGCCGCTAAGAATGCGATCATGACTAAAACAACGATGAAAGTATTCATGATATGTAATGTCCTCCTTAATTTATCCGATTTTTCATGTTAAACATATAGTTTTATTATAGCCTATCTTTAAGAAATGAAAAGTGCAATATTCCTTTTATTAAAATAAAAAAGATAGATGGTAACGCAATATGGTTACGCATGTTCAAAGGATTAAGTGCATAGAGTATATTAATCGTCTCTGATTAAGCTACAGGGGGAGGGTATATATGGATATTCTAAAAAAAATCGAGATGTTTCGTGAAGAAGAGGAAAAACTGCGTTGGGAAGGTTCATTTGCCGATTACTTATTGTTGTTAAAGGAAAAGCCATGGGTAGCACAATCTGCACATTCTCGAGTTTATAATATGATCAAGGATGCTGGAATTGAAGAAGTAAAAGGGACGAAGAAGTACAAATTCTTTAGCAATCAATTATTTGGATTAGAAGAATCATTGGAGAGGCTTGTTGAAGAGTATTTTCATCCAGCAGCCAAAAGGCTGGATGTCAGGAAACGGATTTTATTGTTAATGGGGCCAGTCAGCGGCGGGAAATCTACACTTGTTACGATGTTAAAGAGGGGATTAGAAGGTTATTCGCATACCGATCGAGGCTCTGTTTTTGCCATCAAAGGCTGCCCAATGCACGAGGATCCACTGCACTTAATTCCCCATCATTTGCGTGCTGATTTCCATGAGGAGTATGGTATCCGGATTGAAGGAAATCTTTCGCCGCTTAATATGATGCGCCTTGAGAAGGAATACGGGGGCAGAATTGAAGATGTTTTAGTAGAAAGAATTTTCTTCTCTGAGGATAAACGAACAGGCATCGGAACGTTCAGTCCATCCGATCCAAAATCTCAGGATATCGCTGATTTAACAGGAAGTATTGATTTCTCCACCATTGCCGAATTTGGTTCTGAATCAGATCCCCGTGCCTACCGTTTCGATGGTGAGCTTAATAAAGCGAACCGCGGGATGATGGAGTTCCAGGAGATGTTAAAATGTGATGAGAAATTCCTCTGGCACCTGCTATCTTTAACCCAAGAAGGAAACTTTAAAGCAGGAAGGTTTGCCTTAATAAGCGCTGACGAGCTCATTGTCGCGCACACAAATGAAACAGAATACCGTTCCTTTATTTCCAACAAGAAAAATGAAGCACTTCATTCCAGAATTATCGTTATGCCGATTCCATATAACTTAAAGGCCTCACAGGAAGAACGAATATATGAAAAGATGATTAACGAAAGTGATGTTTCAGATGTTCATATTGCCCCACATACATTAAAAGTGGCGGCGATGTTTACCATCTTAACACGCTTAAAGGAACCAAAAAAGGGTGATATTGATTTACTGAAAAAAATGCGTCTTTATGATGGAGAGAGTGTAGAGGGCTTTAATACAGCTGATGTAGAGGAACTTAAACGCGAGTATCCAGATGAAGGGATGAGCGGAATT
This sequence comes from Neobacillus sp. 19, assembly GCF_049463095.1. Classification (NCBI taxonomy): domain Bacteria; kingdom Bacillati; phylum Bacillota; class Bacilli; order Caryophanales; family Bacillaceae; genus Neobacillus; species Neobacillus sp. 19. The sequence goes on from NZ_JBMPZU010000048.1 coordinate 10,243, forward strand.
GATCCGCGTTATGTGATTAACCGTATTTCCTCGACGATTATTCGCAAGGAAGTACCTTCCATTAACGCATTAGACGTATTAAGATCATTAAAAGACGGGCTTGACCAACATCCATCCATTACCGCTGAACTGCGCGACCGATATATGAATTATATCTCTTTAGCACGAAAAGAGTATGATAATATTGCAAAGAAGGAAGTTCAAAAGGCGTTTGTTTATTCGTATGAAGAGTCTGCTAAAACGCTCATGGACAATTATCTTGATAATGTGGAAGCGTATTGTAATAAAGCTAAACTTCGAGATCCTCTGACAGGAGAAGAAATTAATCCGGATGAAAAATTAATGAGGTCGATTGAAGAACAAATTGGCATCTCTGAAAATGCGAAAAAAGCTTTCAGAGAAGAAGTTTTAATCCGCATTTCCGCCTTTGCAAGAAAAGGGAAAAGGTTTGATTATAATTCGCATGACCGCCTAAGAGAGGCCATCCAGAAGAAACTGTTTGCAGATCTTAAGGATGTTGTCAAGATTACGACTTCTTCAAAAACACCAGATGAACAGCAATTAAAGAAAATCAACGATGTTGTTGCTCGTTTAGTTGATGAACATGGATATAATTCAACATCGGCAAATGAATTATTAAGGTATGTTGGAAGCTTATTAAATAGATAATGAGGGGTAGAATTAAAATAGGAGGACTGACAGAAAGTATCTGTCAGTCTATTTTTTTCAATCTGTTAAACCTCGTCCAATTTCATAGGCGATAAACCAATTGTCGAAATTATTTGTAAATTATTCTTTATCTCTGCATAGGATAAAGTAATCTATACTTTATATGACTTTTTTCACTCGCGTTATCTTATGTAGCTGCTAAAAAAGTGTGCAATGTAGTCTAATTAATTTCATAAGGAGGGGTTTGGAATGTCAACCGATAACCATCAATTTGTGATTTCTCGAGAAGATTGGTCCCTCCACCGCAAAGGCCACGATGACCAAGTACGGCATCAGGAAAAAGTCCAGGAGGCAATTCGCAACAATCTTCCAGACTTAATTACAGAAGAGAGCATAATTATGTCTAATGGTCGAGATGTGGTAAAAATTCCGATTCGTTCATTGGACGAATATAAGATTCGTTATAATTATGACAAAAACAAACACGTGGGCCAGGGTGACGGTGACAGTCAAGTCGGGGATGTAGTAGCACGTGACGGTTCCAGCGGACAAAAGGGTCCCGGTAAAGGCCAAGGGGCAGGGGACCAGGCCGGAGAAGATTATTTTGAAGCAGAAGTGTCATTAATGGAGCTCGAAGAGGCATTATTTAAGCAATTAGAACTTCCGAATTTAAAGAAAAAAGAGGAACAAGAGCATCTCGTTGAAAATATTGAATTCAACGATATTAGAAAAACAGGATTAATGGGGAACATTGATAAAAAACGGACCATGATGTCTGCTTTCAAACGTAATGCCATGAGCGGGAAACCAGCATTCCACCCTATTTATAAAGACGATCTGAAATTTAAGACGTGGAATGAAGTGGTTAAACCGGATTCGAAAGCGGTCGTCATTGCGATGATGGATACGAGCGGCAGTATGGGTATTTGGGAAAAGTATATGGCCCGCAGCTTTTTCTTTTGGATGACACGCTTTTTGAGAACAAAATATGAAACAGTTGAAATAGAGTTTATCGCGCACCATACAGAGGCAAAAGTCGTTTCAGAAGAAGATTTCTTCTCAAAAGGAGAAAGCGGTGGAACCATATGTTCATCTGCATACCGCAAAGCTCTAGAGATTATTGAGGCAAAATACAATCCACGAAAGTTCAACATCTATCCATTCCACTTTTCAGACGGTGACAATCTTACATCGGATAATGCCCGTTGTGTGAAGCTTGTAGAAGAATTAATGAAGGTATCAAATATGTTTGGCTATGGGGAAGTCAATCAATATAATCGCCACTCGACCTTAATGTCCGCATATAAGAACATCAAGGATGAACATTTCCGGTATTATATTCTTAAACAAAAAGCTGATGTGTTCCATGCGATGAAAAGCTTTTTTCAAAACGAAGAATCAAAATTATATGCTTAACCAAATCGACAGGACTACGTGCCTGTCGATTTCATTTATGGATGTAAAAATTGAAAATAGGAAAGAATTTTATTAAAGGAATGATGGAAAAAATGAATGAAGATAAAAGCCTATCTTTACAAATATTAATTGGTATAGACAACTATACTTTTAAAAGGTAAAATGAAGATAGTTTCGGAAAGGAAGTAATTGAAAGATGGTCCATAATGTTAATCCTATGTTACTTAAAGGTATTCGAATTTATTCAGAAGATAAAATAATTGAAAATGGATATATAAAATTAAAAGATGAAAAAATAGCAGAACTTGGTACATTGGAAGACCTAGAGACCGAAGAGGGTTTTGAGGTGATTGAGATTCCTCCCCATTGTCAGGCAGTTCCAGGTTTTATTGATGTGCATATCCATGGTGTTAATGGCGCGGACACTATGGATGGAACGAAGGAAGCATTAGATACAATGGTTGCTGCACTGCCTAAAGAAGGGACTACAAGTTTCTTAGCCACTACAATGACCCAAGAAGGAAAACAAATAGAACATGCTTTACTTAATGCCGCAGAGTATATTGAAACGCAGTCATCTAACGGAAAGGCCGAAATCCTTGGACTGCATCTTGAAGGGCCATTTGTAAATGCCGAAAAAGCAGGAGCCCAGCCAATTCAGCATATTGTTGATCCTGATCTCGGATTATTTAAAGAGTGGCAGAGGTTGTCCGGTGGAACAATAAAACTTGTTACACTGGCACCAGAGCAGCCGGGTGGATTGGAAATGATCCGCTTCCTCAAGGAAAATGGTATTATTGCCTCTATCGGTCATACGGATGCAACCTTTGAACAGGTTGACGAAGCCATTGAGGCAGGGGCTAATCACGTAACCCATCTTTTCAATCAAATGAGAGGGCTGCATCATCGTGAACCAGGTGTAGTGGGGGCTGCTTTTTTACGAAAAGAATTAAAAGCAGAAATTATCGTAGACGGTGTTCATGTTCATCCGGATATGGTAAACCTGGCATACAAAAATAAACAGAGTGAAGGTTTAATTTTAATTACTGACTCTATGCGCGCGAAATGCTTGAAAAATGGGATGTATGACCTTGGCGGGCAAGAAGTTACCGTTAAAGATGGAAAGGCAGTCCTTGCTGATGGAACGCTTGCCGGCAGTATTTTAAAACTAGGACATGCCGTAAAAAATATGCTGACATACACAGGTTGTTCACTTGAGGAAGCAATTGAAATGGCATCCGTTAATCCGGCAAAGCAGTTGAATGTATTTGATAGAAAGGGAAGCATTGCTGTGGGGAAGGATGCAGATATCGTGATTCTTGATGAGAATATGAATGTCTCTTTGACATTTTGCCGTGGAACACTTTCGTATAAAAGGGAGGAAAACTAACGATGAAAATAATTGAAGTGAAGGATTACACAGAGATGAGTCAGAAAGCAGCAGAGTATATTATTGAAAAGGTTCGTCAAAATCCTAGCATTAAATTAGGACTTGCTACTGGTGGAACACCTGTAGGAACATACAACAAGTTAATTGAAGACCATAAGGAACATGGAACTTCTTATCGAAATGTAACTACATTTAATTTGGATGAATACATTGGTCTCGCAGGTGATGATGCAAACAGCTATCGATTCTTTATGGATGAAAAACTATTTAATCATATTGATATTGATAAAAACAACACTAACGTTCCGAGCGGAACCAATCAAGACAACGAAGAAGAATGTACCTGTTATGAATCATTGGTTGCGGGGTCAGGAGGAGTTGATTTGCAAGTTCTTGGGATTGGCAGCAATGGCCATATTGGATTTAATGAACCGGGGACGTCCTTTACATCTCAAACACATGTAATCGAACTTGCTCCTTCCACAATTGAGGCAAACGCAAGGTTCTTTGAGCGCATTGAAGATGTACCAACAAAAGCCATTACAATGGGAATTTCTACTATTATGAAAAGCAAAGAAATTCTGCTTTTAGTATCGGGTGAAACAAAGAACGATGCAATGAGTAAACTTTTGGAGGGGGATGTAACTGAAAGTTTTCCTGCCTCTGTGTTGAAAAACCATCCGAGTGTCACAATTATTGCTGATAAAGCAGCAGTTTCAGGCTTAAAGACTCATCGTCAATAATCCATTTTTCATCCCCCAATGACAGAATCGAAAAAATGAAAGCCTGTCATATTAAAGTTAAAATAGAAGGGTGAAAGTAAGGAGAATGTTAAACAAAAATTCCCCCATACCACTATATTATCAGCTTGAGGAGCACATTAAAGGGTTAATTGAAAAGGGTGAATTAATGCCTGGCGATGCTCTTCCTCCTGAAAGGGAATATGCTGAGAAGTACCAAATCAGCAGGATGACAGTTAGACAGGCCTTTACCCAGCTAGTGAATGAAGGTTATTTATATCGGTTTCAAGGGAAGGGAACCTATGTTGCTGAGAGGAAAATTGAACAGCCTCTGCAAGGAATAACAAGCTTTACTGAAGATATGAGAGCGAGAGGTCTTACTCCTGGGAGTCAGCTTCTGAAGTTTGAAATTATTCCTGCTGGTATTCAGATTGCCGATCAATTAAACATTCCGGAATCCGCAGCTGTTTATGAAATACAGAGGATTCGTTTAGCAGATGATGTGCCAATGGCAATAGAAACTAATTATTTTTCAACAGCCTTAATAACAGGGCTTACGGAACAAATTACGGTCCATTCTCTTTACGAATATATCGAAGCAAATTTGAACTTGCGAATCGAAAGTGCTTCACAGGTTATTGAGTCATCGATCGCAAGTCAAAATGAAGCGGAATTATTAAATATTGTGAGCGGTGCTCCTGTTATGCATATTCAAAGGACTGCCTATTTAGGTGACGGCACGCCTGTAGAATATGTAAAATCTGTTTTCCGTGCGGACCGTTATAAATTTTTGATACAAATGAAACGATGAAGAATTGTAAAAAAACAGATGCGATGGCGTCTGTTTTTTTACTTTCAAGGCTTTTTTTATCCATAACGGATATTACCATTAATAACTTCCCTGAAAAAATGAAAAATAAGAAGGCAAGAGAGTTTTTAAAAAGGGGGGTTTTCAATTGATAAAAAAACCAGTTGGGTTAATTGTAACAGCTATCCTAACAGTGGGACTTGCTGCTTGTAATAACAATAATAATGATCAAATAAATGATCAGACGACCGACCAGGTAGGGATGAATACAACGGACAGGGATAACCATTTTCTTGATGTTCGAAATGGAAGAGATGACGGGATTGATCACAATGGTCTCCTAACAGAGGATTATACAAATCGGAACAATAGTGAAAGTGATCTCGATGCAAATCTGTTTAATGATCGAAAAAAGGTTAGAAAAAATAATCGGGATATGATTTCCGCATATCAAACAACTTTAAACAGTGATCAATATCCACATACGAGAGCGGTATTAATCCAAGACGCCAAATATCAGTATATCCGCATCGACCCTAGACAAGGAAATTGGCTAATCCAGCAGGCGCAGCCGTTTATACAGCAGCAAAAACCGACTGGAAATGCACCAACGCCGGCACCAGCACCACAGCAAATACAACCAGCGGCACCGGCACCGGCACCACAGCAAACACAACCGGCGGCACCAGCACCAAAACAGACCCAGCCTGTGACACCGGCACAGCAAAAGACAAAACCGGCACCAAAACCAGCGGCACAGCCGAAAAATAATGCACCTGCCACAGGAGCAGTGAGTAAGTATGTGCAGCAGGTAATCGACCTGACAAATGCCGAGCGAAGTAAAAACGGGCTTCCAGCTTTAAAAGCTGATTCACAGCTAAATGGCGTTGCCCAAAAAAAATCATTGGATATGCAGCAAAAAAATTACTTTTCACATACAAGCCCAACTTATGGGTCGCCATTCGACATGATGAGAGATTTTGGTGTAACCTATAAATCTGCGGGCGAAAATATCGCTCAAGGGCAACGGACCCCACAAGAGGTCGTAACTGCTTGGATGAACAGTGAAGGACATCGTAAAAACATTTTAAGTTCAAATTTTACTCATATCGGGGTAGGATTTGAAGATACTGGAAAACACTGGACACAAATGTTTATTGGAAAATAAGAAAAGTAGAAGCGTCCTTTGGCACTGGAGCTAAACAATTAAAAGCCGGCAGATGACTAGGATCTGCCGGCTTTTAGGATGGATGTAATGGTAGGAAATTCAAAAAGGAAGGTTGTGCCTTTTCCGACTTCACTTTCTACCCAGACCGAACCATCCATTGCACGGATAATACTATATACAACCATCATGCCGAGACCCGTTCCCTTTTTTCCTTTTGTAGAATAGAAGGGTTCCCCTAATCGTTCAAGTTGTTCAGGTGTCATCCCAACTCCTGTATCCTTCACTTTGATGGTTACGTAGTTTTGGCTAAATTCCGTTGAAAGGGTTAAATACCCGCCCGAAGGCATTGATTCAATTGCATTTTTTATCACATTTACAAAACACTGACGGAATTTTTGTACGTCGCCCTTTATAAACCCTATTACAGAAAAATCTGTAATAATTTCAACTGAATTCTGATTCGCCAAAGGCTGAAGGATATTAATAATTTGCCGGAGTTCACTTTTTACATTCAGTTCTTCTAATGTCTCCAAGGATGGTTTCGCGAAGGTCAAATAATCCTGAATGACTTTTTCTGCAGAATGTAATTCCTCCTTCACAATGGATAAGTATTCTTTTCTTTTTTGCCTTGAAAGATAATCATCCTGTAAAAGTTGAACAAACCCGCTGGCAGCGGTCAATGGATTGCGAATTTCATGTGAAATTGCGGCTCCCATTTGTTCGACTGCTTTCAATTTTTCTGCCTTAATCAACTGTTGTTGCATTTGATTGTTTTTTCGAACAAATTCAATTCCATATGAAATAATTCCAATCCCAAATGATGGGATGAAAAGGTAGGCAAACCAAGCATCAAATTGAATGGAATCAGAAAAATAAAAACTCATTCCAAAGACTGTTATAACCCCAAGGATCATTCCCATACAAACGGTAACAAGGATTCGGCGTTCGGGAGCCAATTTTAAAAACCATGGATATAATTTAAGCAGTATAAAAGAAATTGGTAAATAAAGGACAAGTGTAAGGAGGAACCCTAAATCCAAACCATAAAAGCCCCTCAAAAGAATAATTGTTACACCAAGGATGGGGCCAATTCCAACATATAGCCCCCCCAGAACCAAAGGAATGATCCTTAAATCGAACCTGGCAGAGGGAACCGGGTTATAGGAAAATTGAATAGATAACCATAATGTTACAATAAAAAAAAATATAATGGAGGGTTTAGAAAGGGTGAATTTATTATTTTTTTCCAAAAATATCAAACAAATCAGAAGAAGTATAATCAAAAGGGAGAGATTTAAGAAAAGGTGCTTCGTAATTTCCATTTCTATCACCATCCAAAAGGCCTGATAGGGAAATTTTACATGTATTTTCCACAAGTTACAACAAAATTCGCTAAATATTTAGAAAGTATATAAATTTTGTTTAGATATTTGCCGAAAATAAGGAAGGCACTATATTAGGCCTTCCTTGTTTCTATGGATTCAATTGAAACAGTATTCCTGCCTTTTGTTTTAGAATCATAAAGGGCAGAATCAGCCGCTTTTATTAATGTTTGCGGGTTTGACGATGCTAAGGGTATCAACGTGGCTAACCCAATACTTAAGGTGACAGTATCAGCAATTTCTGAACTAATATGGGGAATTTTAAGTTTCTGCACTGTCTTTTGAATAGTTTGCGCCACATTCATTCCAGCCTCTATACTGGTACCAGGTAAGATTAGGGCAAATACTTCTCCTCCATAACGGCAAAAGGTATAGCCTGAATTCTCTGAAAATAATTCTTTTATGGCTTGGGCAATGGTCTGTAAGCAAAAGTCTCCTGTTAGATGCCCATAGGTATCATTGTATTTTTTAAAATAATCAATGTCGAACATGATCAAGGATACGGGTGATTGTAAGGATGAAGAGTCTGACCATGCTTGCTCAAGGGCCTCATCGAAATATCTCCTATTTGAAATCCCTGTTAAACCATCCATATAGGAGAGACGATTGAGCAGTTCATTTGCTTCTTGTAATTTTTGTTCGGTTTGTTTTCGTTCGGTGATATTTCTGGAAACAATAATGACGCGTTTACTGCCATTTTCTTGAAAATGGACACTTTTTAGCGTTGATTCGATCCAAACATAGCCCCCAGCCTTCAAACGATAACGATAAGTACACTCAGCAACACCATCATGAAGCGCTTTTAAAAACATCTCATGTATACGCTCGAGATCATCGGTATGAATAAAATTCTCCATTTTTTTCCCTAATAGTTCTGGATACTCAAAATGGATGATTTCGCCCACAGCTGGTGAAATGTAGATATACTCCGATTTTTCATTGTGCATGGTAATCATGTCACTGGAGTATTCTGCTATTAATCGAAAACGTTCTTCTGTCTCTTTTAATTTTAATAGACTTTCTTTTAACTGATTATGTGCTTTATTTGAATCCACTACAAACACAAAAAAATGATAAGCAATAAATCCTCCAATCATTGAAATAAGATAATGTAGGGTTAACACATTTTTTAAAATATGGAAATCATCAATTCTTACGATGAAGATGGTTGAAATAATAAGTAATCCAATCAGGTTCATGATAAAAGCCTTTAAAGTACTATGAATCTTTAATTTTGAGATGACACCACATAGTATACCAATGAGTAGTGCACCGACAGATGGAAGGATGGAAGCCTGACTAAAGCCAAAAAAGATGATTCTTCCTATTGCAATTAGAGAAGCAGCTATGAGGGCTGGTAAATAACCGCCGAATGCGGCTGGAATGACAATAGCCAAATGGCGTAAATCCGCAATGATGTTTGAACTAACTTGAATACTAAACAACATTAAAATATTTCCTAATATCCCAAAACTAAGCCCCCAATAGAGTCTTGATGTTAAGGGCGAAGAAACGTGTAATGGTTTATCCTTAAAAACTACTCCCATCATTGAAAAGGAAGCAATTAAGAGTGCAGCATTTGAGACAAAATCTTTTAGCATGTAAATTCTCCTGATAAAGTAATAAAAGTCGATTATCCTATTGGCAATAGTTGAATAAATAAAAGCATACCAATTATACTATGAATTTGATAATTTTTACAAAGTCAGAAAGTAAAACAATGTGAAAATAAAAAAGCTTCCGTTGGGGGAAGCTTTTCCAATCATTCATCACATTTGAACTGCAATGCCATTCGCTAATTCTTTAGCAGCCAGGCTGGCAGCTTTTTTGGCCTTTGCTAGTATTTCAGGTACTTTTTGTGGATTAAGGTCAAATCCTTCCACAATGACTGTGTCCATCACATCAATCCCCAAGAAGCGGAGGGCAATTTTTAAATAGCGGTCGCCGGATTCCAATTCCTGCATTGGGGTGCCGGTATATTGTCCGCCTCTTGTTTGGATATGGACTGCCTTTTTATTTGAAAGCAGCCCCTTCGGTCCACCCGGAGTGTGTGCAAAAGTTTTTCCCGATACAAATAAATTATCAAGGAAGGCCTTTAAAATGGCAGGAGAGCTTAAGTTCCACATAGGTGACACAAAAACATAATAATCATACGTAATAAACTCATCAGTAAGTGCATGCATTTTTAAGATTTTTTCTCGTTCTACATCTGATAATTGTTCCATTGTATATCCGTATCCAGCCAACTTTCCTCTTGCTGATACTAAATCAGCGTCCATTTGTGGAAAATCCAAAGTAAACAAATCCATTTTCTTTATCTTTACGTCTTGGCGTACCTGTTGAAAAGCATCAAGAAATGCTTCACCAATTTGCATTCCTTTTGATTTCTCCAGACCTTTTGGATTCGCTGTTATATAAAGCAACTTTTCCATTTCAACACAACCCATCTATGTAATTGTAGTTCGTTATATTCATTATAGAAAAGTTCTGCATGCTCAATATTGAACAATCGGTGAAAATCTTGAACATTAAGTGACGTTTGACCATGATACAGGGCTAACAATTAAAAATTTGCACAAACTATAAAAAAATGGAGGTTTGATTTAATGAGAGAAAAAAAGAAAGAAACAGTAAAGATTGTTACAAATGAGGCAATTATCGGCAAACCGTACCTTGATATTGATCGTGTAATCATTGAAGGAAGGTCAGCCGACGCTAATCATCAAAAGAAGGAATAATATTCTAAATTTTTTTATATTAGCGCTTACAAAAATGGTTGACGAATAAAAAAATGGATGGTATTCTAAGTTTACAAATTAATTTGTAAGTTTAATAAACAAATTAATGGAATTATAAACCAATCTCGAGTTGGAAAGAGAGTTTTTTTTAAATGTGTTTGGAAGGGTTTACAAGATTGAAAATTAGAGAAATTAGGCGAATTATAGGGGGAAGCTCCTAAATACAGCTTATCAATGGAGGGGAAAAGAATGGGTCAACCTGCTAGAAAATTTGAAACTGGAGCAACAAATACGGGTGGTAGTGCTGTACGTCCTTTTGGTATGAAAGATAAACTAGGCTATATGTTTGGTGATTGGGGAAATGATTTCTTCTTCATTCTCGTAAGTTCATTCTTAATGGTTTACTATACAGATGTTTTCCATATTAGTGCAGCAACTGTTGGCATACTCTTTTTAGTTGCCCGTTTATGGGATGCTGTAGCGGATGTTACTTGGGGCCGTTTTATTGATACAAGGAAGCCTGGAAAAAATGGCAAGTTTAGACCGTGGATTTTCAGAATGTCTTTCCCGCTTGTAGTCTCAGGTGTGTTAATGTTTGTTCATATTCCAGGTATGTCTAATGGATTTTATCTAGCCTGGGCTTTTGTCACATATATTGTATGGGGAACACTATATAGTACGGTAAATATTCCTTATGGCTCAATGGCTTCTGTAATTACGAATGATCCTGTTGAACGTACAACTTTATCTACTTTTAGAACGTTAGGTGCAAACTTAGCTGGATTAATCATTAATGTAGTCGGACCATTAATTTTGTTTGTTGACAATAAAGCAGATGCCAACCAATTCCTATTGGGTGCTATTATTTTCGGACTTCTATCAATTTCTTGTTATATGGCATGTTATAAAATGACTACTGAACGGATTGTTGCTGATGAAAATGACAAGCCAAAGGTAAATTTCGGAAAGACTGTTAAAGGTCTTGGAAAAAATAAACCATTAATGTGGATTCTTATCGCATCGCTTACTTTCATGGTCTGTTTTATGATGATTGGTGCAGTCAACGTGTATTTGTTTAAAGATTATTTTGGAAACGCAAAGGCATTAAGTATGGTTGGACTATTACAAACCGCTACTGTCTTTGTTGCAATGCCGATGGTAAAGCCGTTAGTAGCGAAATTTGGTAAAAAAGAAACCGCGGCAGCTGGGCTGTTACTTTCAACTGTTGTTTATGCGCTTTTATACTTCTTACCAAACTTACATGAAAATCAATTTATTGGAATATTAACAGTAGCAATGTTTGGATACGCTTTCTTTAACTTGGTTGTTTGGGCATTTGTTACAGACGTAATCGATTATCATGAATATTTAACTGGCTTACGCGAAGATGGTACTGTTTACTCAATCTATTCCTTTGCTCGTAAAGTGGGGCAGGCTATTGCAGGTGGAATCGGCGGTGTTGCGATTGCAGCAGTCGGTTATAACTCAACATCTGCAACTCAAACTCAAGAAGCTTTACAAGGGATTCATACACTAGGTACTTTAGTGCCAGCAATCATACTTGCTGTGATTTTCTTAATTTTAGTTTTCTTATATCCTTTGAATAAGAAACGTACACTTCAATTAAGCACTGATTTGGCTGAAAGAAGAAAGATACAAAACTAAACCACATTTTTGAATCTAATATGATTCACTCACGGCAGGCCCGATTACTCATGAAAATGGTGATCGGGTTTTTTTATTTTGGCTCTGTTAAGCATGGCTGTTGATTTCTGCTACAGCCGCTCCAATCAACAGTGGTACAAAATCAACAATAAATTTAACAGAGCCTTTATTTTAACAGAGATAAAAAAGTATAAATTCCAAAAGCGGTATAATTTTCAAAGATAACCGCTTACAAAATTTATTGACGAATAATATCGTTGGTGGTATTCTACTAATGTAAATTAATTAGTTAGTTCATTAAACAAATTAACTATGTGTTTTATATTATAGGTAAATGTAATCGGTTTAACTAGTTTTGAAAAGGATTACAGGTGGAAAATTACACCAACTTAGAAAAGGAAGGAAGCGCAGTTTCATGGAAAGTAATAGCGCAAAGAAATTAACTTTAAAAGAAAAAGTCTCCTATGGTTTGGGTGATGTTGGTAACGGATTCATGTTTGATATGGGGCAAATTTATTTGCTTAAGTTTTATACAGACGTTTTGGGGATCTCAGCTTATTGGGGAGGTTTAGTATTTTTAATTTCGAAAATTTTTGATGCGTTTGCCGATTCAAGTGTTGGCGCCTTTGTTGATAAACGGAAAATAGGGAAACGTGGTAAGTTCCGGCCGTTCCTATTATTTGGTTCCATTCCACTAGCTGTTATGACTATTATTTCGTTTACTGCTCCAAACTTTTCGGGCGGCGGCAAAATAGCCTTTGCTTTTATCACTTATATGCTTTTTGGCCTTGCTTACTCTATTGTTAATATCCCTTACGGATCGCTTGCAGCTTCCATGACCCAGGATTCGGTAGACCGTGCTTCCCTTGGATCATTTAGAGCGATTGGCAGCCAATTTGCCTTGTTAATTTCGGGGATGACTGTAATCCCAATCATATCACATTTTGAAAATGTAAAAACTGGATATGCAGTAGGAATCGCAATTATGGCTGTTGCCGGTGTAATCTTCCACTATATTTGCTATCGCAATACAACAGAAAATGTTGTTGGTCAACCAAAAACAGGTAAAGATAAAATTCCAATGTCACGTTTATTTAAATTATTATTAAGTAATAGACCATTAATTGCTCTTTGTTTTGTTTGTTTATTTATGGTGGCAGCAAGTAACCTTCGCACCGCTGTACAGCTTTACTACTTACAATATAATTTAAATAATACAGGTCTTATGGCATTACTTTCATTTACTAGTGTAGGAATTGCTGTTGTTGGTTCATTCTTTATTCCAACATTTGTTAAAAAGTTTGGCAAGAAAAAAACATTCATTATAGGCCTTATCATTGGCATCGTTGCAGACGCATTGAACTTTGTTCTGCCAGCAAGTGTTCCAACCTTCCTTACCTTACTTTCAATCGGAAGTTTTGGATTAAGCTTTGCACTTGGTTTACCGTGGGTTATGGTGGCAGATACAATTGATTATCACGAATGGAAGACAGGAGAACGGACTGAGGGTGTTGTTTATTCTTCTTACAGCTTCTTCCGTAAGCTTGCACAAGCACTTGCCGGGTTTATTCCTGGTGTTGCCCTTGGATTGATTGGCTATGTTCCAAATGTACAGCAAACTGCTGATACCCTTTTGGGGATAAAAGGCTTGATGTTCCTTATTCCGGCAGGATTTAACTTGATTGCATGTGTCATTTTAATTGTTGTTTATAATTTATCAGACGATCGTTACAATAAAATTGTAGAAGAATTGAAAACAAGAGCTTCTAACAGTTTAAAAAGTGCATAATGAAAAGAACCTCCTAATAGCAGCAGCTATTGGAGGTTCTTTTTTTAAAATAAATTCAAATCAGCTGATTGCGCTTTCATTTTCTGAGGTTTGTACTTCATAAGATAAATTCAGCATTGGGACATCAAGAAAATGTTTAATAGCAAGTGCGCATGCTCCAAGACCACTGGATTTTTTCCCAATTGACGAGATCAATAGTTCGCGATAGTGGCTGATGGAGGAATGTAAGTTTTTACTGATTTTATCCAAAGAGTTCGGATACATCCGCAGCAATTCACTATCCAAAACAAGTACGTCTGGATTGTACATATTAATCATATTATTTAACCCAATTGAAAGGTAGTAAATTAGTTGCTCCAGCAACTCGTGTACCTCTTCGTCACCTTCATCAAGCCATTTTTGAATTTGTTCATAGGTAAGATTCTTAATCTTTCTTGTTTCAGAAAGATATTCAAAGATGCTTGATTCTGAGGCATACTTTTCCCAGCATCCATTGTTTCCGCAATTGCACGGCTTCCCACCTGGCATGATAATCATGTGACCAGCTTCACCTGCGTACCCGTCATGGCCGCGAAAAAATTCGCTGTTCATCATCATCCCAAGACCAATTCCGGAGTAAAGAGTAGCACATAAAAGATTATTCGTTTCATGGTGAACAAAAACTCTCTCGGCAAAAGCGGAAAGATTCGCATTGTTTTCAAGATAAATATTGATGCCCAGCACTTTTTCTAAATCATTTTTTAAGTGGACATCATGCCACTTGAATTTTGGGACATAATGAACAAGTTCGTCTCTAGCGACAAGGCCGTGAATAGCAATGACAATTCCAACAATTCCGTAACGGCTGTCTGTACACTCAGATCTGTATTTTTGAATCTGCTCCATTAGGAGATGCAGAATCTCATAGTAGTCTGTAGTATCTATTTCAATAGTAGTGGAAGAAATAGGCTGACCTAGAAGATTAGATAGGGTAAAAGATAGTTGACCATAATCCAAGTCAATTCCAAGTGCATACCCAGCTTGTCCGTTTAAAGATAGCATGATTGGCTTCCGGCCGACATGATTATGCTCTAGTTGTGTTTCGACAATTAATCCTTCATCTAGTAAGTCTGCTACTTGTGCTGAGATCGTTGCTCGTGTTAGAGCAGTAACCTTCGATAAGTCTGCTCTTGAAATCATTCCTTCTTTTACAATTTCTCGGATAATTAAGGAGCGATTAATTTTTTTTATATAAGCCGCATCACCGGTAACCATTCTTATCCTCCATTTCTAAACGGATAGGAAAGGATACTATCCTATCCCAGGGACACGCCAATCGGCGTTTCCCTTTCAAACAATCTACTACTATTATAACAGCTAATGGCAAGCATGGTTTAGCATATTTAAATTAATTCATAAATTGTCAATTGACGAAGCAAACTAATCATGATATGGTAATTGTATTATTAATTTGTTTAATAAACAAATTAAATAAAATTAAATTTAAAAAATATTTTATCCTGTTTCTGTAAGGGGTTACAGTCACTGCTGTAAATAATAATTAACGAAGAAAAAGGAGAGGAATACTTTGAAAGCATTTATGGACCAACACTTTTTGTTAAATTCGGAGACAGCCGTAAAACTATATGAAAATGCAGCATCAAAAGCACCAATCTTTGATTTCCATTGTCACTTAAATCCTCAAGAAGTATGGGTGAAGCGGCGCACGAAAAACGCGAAAGCGTTTCACGATAAATGCGAAAACGCCTATTGTAGGTTGTTGGGTTCAACTTAAGCACCGGTTT
>NZ_JBMPZU010000049.1:0-4343 GCF_049463095.1 Neobacillus sp. 19
TCAAGGATCAATTTCTTTATCGCCTTAAAGCGACCTTCTTAATATATCATCTGCTATTTGTAATGTCAACAACTTTTTTTAAATTGTTTTTTTACTGTCAGCAGCGACGTTTATTACTATAACAAGTTTATCAAATAGTGTCAACGCTTTTTATAAAAAAATATTGAGAGATTTTTCGATACCTTATCCTTTTTTTCTGTCCTTCTTCCCTCTTCTCATATATTTCAGGCATTCATTAGGAGAGGCTACCCTTCTAAATAACGCAAATAGGATTTTATATCTCTCTTCCATTGCCCTTTTGACAATATGATCAATTCTGTCATCTCTTAAATCAAATAAAATTTCATCCATTTCTCGTTTAATTAGGTATTCCATCTCTTTTACTTCTTTCTGATTAATTAGAAGTCCAAACATCGAATTACCCCCAGCAAAATTTCTAGTTATAGTAGTCATTTCCAATTATTGATAAATTATAATAAAAATTCTTTAATCATATTTTAAAAAATACAAGCATAGATTTGAGTCAAGGATGGTATTGGACGAGGTGGGATTCAGAATGAATTTCTTTTTTGTATTAAACGGGAAGGCTTTAAAGAATGTAGGTTTGATTTTAATTGCCGCTTTTTTTACTGCTTGGTTTCTTTACGTGGAGAACATGGCACAAATTCCTGTCTTTTCAACTAAGGAGGGCTCTAAGGCTATTTATCGCGGAGAGAAAGACCTTGCGCTAACGTTCAATATTGGCTGGGGAGATGAAAAGGCTGAACCGATTTTAGATATATTAAAAAAGGAAAATGTGAAATCGGCTACCTTTTTCTTAGCAGGTTCTTGGGCTGAACGGCACCCCGACACAGTCAGCCGGATTGTAAAAGAGGGATATGAAATTGGTATTCTTGGCTATGACTATGAAGATTATGAGGATTTAGAAGATGGCAAAATTGCCAGGGATATTTCAAAAGCCCAAGAAGCATTTACAAAGTTAAATGTGAAGGATATTAAGCTTTTACGTGCACCGACAGGGCATTTCGATGAACGTACGCTGAAAATTGCCAAAAGGTATGGGTATACGGTTGTCCATTGGAAAGTTGATTCAAAGGATTGGCAAAATCCCGGGGTAGAAAAAATCGTTGAAAATGTAAAAAAAGCAGAAAAGGGGGATATTATTCTCCTGCACGCCTCAGATGCCGCTAAACAAACGGCAAAAGCCTTGCCGCTGATTTTAGCAGATATTCGACAAAAAGGATTAAAGCTCGTATCCGTTTCTGAAATGATCGCAAACGGGGACGTTCAATCAAACGAAATTAGATAATGCACATCGAAAAAACCGCCCATTAGATGGACGGTTTTTTTGTCATTTTCTTCTTTTTCTTATTCTTTTCTGCAACAGGGCCAGTTTGTTTTATACGACTTTGTCTTTCCTGCTCCGATTGTGCATTCAATTTATGAAGAATTAATAATTGATATGCATTACAAGCCAGTAAAGCAATGGCCATTAAATAGAACCAGTTTTCAGCATTTTCCCTTAAAACAGGAACCCACTCCACTAATGTAGCAACAATCATAAAGAACAAAGCCGGAATAAACGCCGCACGATTGGTTTCCTTACTTTTTAGCCAAGCCACTGCCAGCCCGACAACTAATAAGAGGAGAGCTGGTACAAAAAAGGGCAAAATCGAGTCACCCGTTTTGGCAAAGTTGATATACCGTAAATAGACGAGATCAAACAGACCAAAGAGAATAAGAACGATTTGAACAGCGTTCCATAAGGAAGCGGATTTAAAGATGCCCAATCCAAACCGATGGATGGTTAAATACGCAAAAAAGCCCATTTGACTAATGACACTAAAGAGAAAGCCCATAAGCATTAACCAAGCGATGGCTGAAATTATATCCAGGATTTTAAAATCAATAAAAAAAGACTGCAGCAATTGCCAGCGTACAAACAACCCAAAAATAACTGTCGTGACCCCGCCAACAACTAATGTATTTTTAAAAAGCTTTACCAAATTACGGCTTGTCACACTAGAAACCCCCAAGAAACAAAAATAAAATCCATACTGATTGTACCAATCTATATATGAAAAATCCATAATTTCATTTACTAACGAATAATCTCCATCATTTTTCTTCATCCTAAAATTAAGGATTGATATGTGAAAGGAGCTTGAAAATGAAAGGTAAAAGTATGTTGCTCCTCCTGCCCGTCATGTTATTTCTGGCAAGCTGTTCTGCTACTGATACAAGCAGCGGAGGGCAGATCGATTATGATCAAACGAAAAAAATGGTTGTGGATATTCTCAAAACAGATGATGGAAAAAAGGCCATTCAGCAAGTAATGGACGATGATAAGATGAAGGAAAAGCTGGTGATGGATCAACAAGTAGTCGCCACCACCATCGAACAAACCTTAACATCAGATAAGGCAACTGAATTTTGGAAAAAGACATTCAGCGATGCTAAATTTGCTAAAGGCGTTGCCAAAAACATGCGGTCCGAGAATGAAAAATTATTGAAGGATTTAATGAATGACCCAGAGTATAGAGGTATGATGATTGAAGTTTTTAAAGAACCTGAAATTCAGAAGGAAATGGCAGATGCCTTAAAAAGTAAGGAATACCGCGAGCATCTGCAAAAAGTCATTTCCGAAACCCTTGACAGTCCTCTGTTCCGAGCTAAAATGGAAGAATTACTGTTGAAGGCAGCCGAGGAAACAAAAAACAAGTCCAGCAGCAAGGACGGGGGCTCGGATCAAGGCGGCAGCGACAATAAATCAGGCGGCAGTTAATTTTGAAATGCCCCAGCCCCCAGTCAATTCTTAAAGGCGAAATTCAATCTGAATCAAAAGGCCTCTTCTTACTATAAAGAAGAGGCCTTTTGTTTGCTTATTTTTTCAGAAGGCTTGCGACCTTTTCAGCAATCTCTAAATAAATTTTTCCGATTTGGTGATCTTCCTGATAAACGGATGGAGCAAAGTCATCATCGTTCCAATCAGGCTGGTTAAGCGGCAAGCGGCCAAGAACTTCTGTATTTAATTCCTCAGCTAATTTATCTCCACCGCCGCGGCCGAATACATATTCCTTTTCGCCCGTTAGCTTGCTTTCAAAATAAGCCATATTTTCAATCACGCCAAGCACCTCATGCTCGGTCCTTAGAGCCATTGCACCTGCACGGGCAGCAACAAAGGCAGCCGTTGGATGCGGTGTGGTTACGATGATTTCCTTACATGCAGGAAGCATCGTGTGAACATCAAGGGCAACGTCTCCTGTTCCCGGCGGTAAATCTAATAGTAAATAATCAATTTCTCCCCACTCCACCTCATTGAAGAAACTGTTTAACATTTTTCCAAGCATTGGTCCGCGCCAAATAATTGGGGCATTGTCTTCCACAAAGAACCCCATCGAAATAACTTGTACACCAAAACGTTCAACAGGGATAATCTTTTCACCGCGTACAACAGGCCGTTTGGTAATACCCATCATATCAGGTACGCTGAAACCGTAAATATCCGCATCAATCAAGCCGACCTTTTTCCCTAGGCGGGCCAGTGCGACAGCAAGGTTCACAGAAACGGTTGATTTCCCTACCCCGCCTTTTCCACTGGCAATCGCAATAAAAGTCGTATCTGTTGAATTAAGAAGATTTTTCTCTTTTTCAGGCTCTGCCTGGCGGTTAGCAGCTAATACTTCTTCTGGAAGCTCGCTAAAACGAATACCGACTGTTGCCGCTCCGGCTTCTTTTAAAAGGTTAACGATTTGCGTTTGCAGCTGCAGCTGTTCACTTGTACCGGTTCTGGCGATCTGCACCTTCACACTGACATGGTTTTTTTCCTCTTTAATTTTAATTTCCTCAATAGCATTTAGTTCTGCTAATGTTTTATGTAAAAATGGTTCTTTGAGGCCGCCAAGAACCTCACGGATTCTCACATCTGTTAACATAATAAACACCTCACCTATTGAATTCGTTTCCATCTCTCAGTATACCATAACCTATTGGCGAAACAGTTAACTGAATCACACTATTATAGAGAAAAGCGCAAGCGCTCTGGTTAGCGGGCGCTGGAGGCGGACATTTCTCAATGCCCTTATACATAAAAATGGAGGGTGTTTCCACCCCCCTTAATCTGTTTCTTTTAGTTCCTTTTCATTCGTAAAATAGCGCAAGATTCCCATGTTAATGGATGCTGCCACTTTTTCCTGATAGTCATCTTTCTTTAATAATGCCTTTTCACCAGGTGAAGCGGCGCACGAAAAACGCGAAAGCGTTTCACTATAAATGCGAAAACGCCTATCTAGGTTGTTGGGTTTTGGGTTAATATCGGCTTCACAACCGAACCAAGCTACAGG
>NZ_JBMPZU010000050.1:0-152842 GCF_049463095.1 Neobacillus sp. 19
GTTGCTTGCCATGTGATATCACCTCCTTGTGAGTATAGATTGTGTAAAACCCACAAGGTTCATTCCAAATTCTAATTGGTAATTGTTCACAAAATGTTCAATCTTTGTCACTATTCTTAGTTACTAAAATAATGATTCAAATTCCGATTTCTGTTCGTCCTCCCGTTTAACGACGATCGTCTCAACCTCTTGAACCGCTACCTGAATCAATGGTTCAAAATCAAAATAGCTTTCAAAATGTTGGACTTTTTCTCTTTTCGGTTTTGTTTTAGGTGAGGATGGAACAAAGATGGTACAGCAATCTTCAAACGGTCTGTTAGATATTTCAAATGTATCGATTTCCTCTGCCAGTTTTATGATTTCTGTTTTATCCATTGTAATCAATGGGCGCAAAATAGGTGTATTCGTAACCTCATTGATCGCATACATGCTCTCTAATGTCTGACTTGCAACCTGCCCAAGGCTTTCGCCTGTAACAATAGCAAGCCCTTCCTGTCTTTTCCGAATCTCATCTGTGATTCGCAGCATCATTCTTCTTGTCGTTGTCATCGAATAGTTTTCCGGAATTTGCTCACGAATTGCTTGTTGAATATCTGTAAACGGCACTATATGCATGGTGATGGAACCGTATATCTCCGCTAGCTTTTTAGATAAATCAATTACTTTTTCCTTTGACCGCTCACTCGTGAATGGGGGACTAAAAAAATGAACGGCTTCGATTTCTAATCCACGTTTCATCGCCAAATAGCCGGCCACAGGGCTGTCAATGCCACCGGAAAGCATGAGCATCGCTTTCCCGCTTGATCCGATTGGAAGCCCACCCGCACCCTGTATCGTTTCGCAAGAAAGATAAACGGCTTCTTTTCGGACTTCAATCCGTAAATTAATATCCGGATTTTTCACATCCACTTTGAGTCCCGGAATATGTTGCAGTAAATGACCGCCAATTGTGTGATTGATTCCTTCTGTATTCAATTCAAATGTTTTATCCGACCGTTTAGGTGTAATTTTAAACGTTTGCCCATCCTTGTATAAGGATTGAACTAATTCCAGTGACGTCTCTTTTAAGGATGGTACATCTCTTTCCACCTTGATTGCCGGGCTAAAGGATTGAATCCCAAATATAGTCTTTAATCTTCCCATGATTTCTATTCCATTTTCACCATTTAATAACACATACATCCGATCTCGGCTTGATTCAATCTTAATGTTTGGAAAGGGAGCGAGTGCAATTCTTACACTTTTTCGAAGTTTATCAACAAATTTATTGCGATTTCGCCCCTTCGTTGAAATCTCGCCATAGCGAATTAATATTCGATCATATTTCATTTAATCCATAACCTTTCGTAATTGGTTTGCTGTTTTTTTAATCACTGAAACAGCTGTTTTTGTTTCATCTTCCGTATTTTCAAAGGAGAGGCTGACCCTGATGGCACTTTCCGCTAAACTCTCGGGAACACCCATGGCAAGCAGCGTTTTACTAGGTGATTTCCTTTTTGATGAGCAAGCACTTGTCGTCGAAACAAATACACCCTGCTGCTCAAGAGCGTGGATAAACACTTCCGATCTCATCCCAATAAGGGAAAAGTTTACAATATGGGGTGCTGAATGTATGACTGGTGTATGGATCTTGACACCATCTATTTCATTTAGCTCCGTTCTTAGCATGCTCTGGATTTTCTTCATTCTTTCCAAACCTGCTTCACTTTTATCCATAGTCATTCTTAATGCTTTTGCCATGGCAACTGCCCCTGCAACATTTTCCGTGCCGCTGCGCATCTTTCGTTCTTGATTACCCCCTGAAAATAATGGAGCGAGTCTGGCTCCTTCACGAATAAACAGCGCGCCTGTCCCTTTTAGCCCATGGAATTTATGAGCTGACAGTGAGCAAAGGTCCACATTGCTATTCTTTAAAGACAGGGGTACTTTGCCAATGCCCTGAACGGTATCAACATGAAATAAGATTTGGGAATAATTTTTTAGTATTTCGCCAATTTCAGTTATCGGCTGAACGCTGCCCACTTCATTATTCACCTGCATGATCGAAATGAGAATTGTATCTTTTCGAATTGCTTTTTCGACATCATCCACACCAACTCTTCCGTTCTCGTCTACAGGAAGATAGGTGATCTCGAAACCTTCCTGTTCGAGCTCCTCCATAGCAGCCCTGACAGAGGCGTGCTCCACACTTGATGTAATGATGTGACGTCCTTTATTTCTATTCAATCGGGCCGCACCTTTTATTGCAATATTATTACTTTCGGTTCCACCTGAGGTAAAATAAATCTCAGCCGGCTTTACCTTTATTAGCTTCGCCAGCTGTTCCCTTGCTTGTGATAAGAGCTTTTCAGCCTGTCCCCCTAAACTATGTAGGGAGGAAGGATTGCCAAAGTATTCACTTGAAACCGTTACAAAGGAATCTAATACTTCTTTAAATGGTTTTGTCGTTGCACTATTATCTAAATAAATCATATTAATCTCCTCCTGTCCATCCTAACCTAATCTGGCGCTCCGCCCTTTTCCTTACGACAATAAATCTTATCACAAAGATATTCGTTTGAAAAGAAAAACCGATTCGACCATTGAAGGCTGAATCGGTTTTCTGCTTATTCAGTTCCTATTGCTGCTTTTATTTTCTTTAAGGCGTCAGGGTCTATTCCTTCAAGTGACGCCGCGACCTGCTCTAAAGCCTCTTGATAATCATAATGTCTGAATGCCGTCTCCGCATCTGTTAATCCTTTGGCAACCGACGGGTAGTGACTACGGTAACGATTTCCGTACTGAATCGCTTTCTCAGCCAGCGTCACATTCTCAATTAAATCATAAGTTGTCTGAATGAGTTTATCCACCGTTAATACAGCCACCTCTAAGTACTGATTAAGCGCTGAAATATTTAGCGGCTTTTCTTCAAGCTGGTAGCGAACATTTTGAATACTTTCGTTTGTATCCTCAAATAAATAATGATAGTCTGCCGGCACACCCGGAATATTGTTTTTCTTCACCAAACGTACGGTCTCGCCGACTCTTTTAGTAAGCTCCATAATCTTTTCTCTTGCTTCGATTTCATCTTTCCTAAGCGCCTGGAGTTTAAGCGCAAATTCTTGCTGTCCTTCACGGATTACATCCAATTGATCTTTTATTCCACTTAATTCCTCACTTAGCACCGTTTGCGCCGTTCCGTTTAGTTTTAATTTTTCAACTAAAATTTCATAGTGCTTGTAAACTGTGGAAAGCTCCTTTTCAAGATTCCTTTGCGTTTCAAAATCATCATCCGATAACTGATAGCTTTGTTGAACCTGATATACCTCGCCGGCAAGATTCTTATTTTCCTTTTGAGCTGCAGCCAGAAGTTCATATGCTCCCTTTTCATGCTTAATTACATAATGCTTAGCGTGAACTTCTTTCTCTAAAAGATCAAAAAGAATATCGACTCGGTCCTTTACTTCTTTTATCCCTTCTACAGCTTTATCAATTTCAGTTGCCTCAATAAAAGCAAGGTTTTCAGAAAGCTTTTCTTCTAAGCGTTTTATTTCCTTTTCGACATTTATATGCTCTAAATAATATTCCTGCGCAGCCATTTCCCGGTGTCCTTCTAAACAATCGGAAAGCTGGTTTGGAAGCAATGATTGACATTCAATTAAAAGCTGCGGAATTAAATCCATATGGTTTTTTATGGTTCCAAGATGTGCCTGAATCTGTAATACTATTTCGCGCGCTTCAAGATAATTGCCGAGTTCCGTTTTTTCATCAAATTCCTGAAATTTTTGCGCTGTGTCGTTAAGCTTTGCCTCTAAATATTTTTCAGAATTGCCGAAGCTGTGTCTGTGAGCAAGGAGCATTTTTTTCGCTTCCCGATATAACTCTTTTAACTCCTCTATTTCTACCCGGTTTTTTTCTTCACTTCCTACAAGCTCATGTAACTCTTCTAATATTTTTTTTATCTGATCTTCCGTTTCCTGCAATTTAGTATTAATTGCTTGTTGAACCTCTTTGGCTTTTTTGAATCGGTAGCGGTCTATGTACTCTTCTGCATCGAAAAGCATTTCCTCTAAGTCAGGCAGCTTTACTGTAACCACATCATCCCATTGATTTCGCCAGCTTTCGAAAAGCTCTTCCGTCTGGCCTGTCATATTTAACTGTTTTACCTTTGACATTTCATCCAGTACTGGTCGATCCATTAAATCAATTTTCCAAGCTTCCAATCGATCCATTTCTTTAAAATATTTTTTCTTTATTAAATATCCCAATACAAATAAGGCTAGTAATAGGATGAAAAATCCAATGAAATATTTCACAAGTAAGCCCCCTATTTCAAACAGCATTGATTCTATTCGTTCCGTTACACATCTATATTAATAAAATCTTCTTGTTCCATTCGTTGCTTTTATGATACCATGTAAACGACAATTTTTGACTATTATTTTCATTTTTTTTGTAAATAAAAAAAAATAGCGATTCTCGCTATTTAATCACTGCTTCCTTTTTCAATGGCATATCTGTACATAATGTTTTATCTATCCACATATTTATATCTTTTAAATATTTTTGTTCAAAGAACGGCTCATTTGGAAATATATATAAAACCTCTCTCATATACTGAGTATTCATATATGGCATCATTAAAAGGCTTTTAAGCTGAGTGATTAGATAGGGAATCGAATGCGGCCTGAATTCATTCCATTCAAAACCTCTTTCAAAAATCTTCTGGAAATAATATTTTTCTTTCAGTGAGTACGTAGACATGATTTCTCTTGCTATTTGTGAATCCATGGACATTTCCCGATAGACAAAACTGGTAAGATGAATATTCTCACTTTGATAATGAAGTAAGTCTGCTGCAATTCGCTTTAGGCACTCTTTTGCACCACGATCAATGGATGCATAGGCATCTTCCATCTTACTAATGTATTGTTCAAAAAAATGCATAAAGCAATATTCTAAGAGCCCTGGTTTATTATGAAAATGATAGGCTATGGCGGCGTTATTTACATTTGCCAAACTGGCAATATCCCTAATTGACGTCCCTGAATACCCATTTGAATTAAATAACGATATCGCAGCCTTTACAATTGCCTCTTTTGCATTTTTCTTCATTTCTTCTCCCCCTTCAGGTATCCCCATACTTAAATGATTCTTTATGTCACAATTGATTCCTTTATGAAAATATCGACAAAATGTGCTCTTTTTCTCCTAATTTTGATAAAATGCATTATAATAATGAAAAGAAAGAAGGGAAATATCTTGTTTAACGTCGAAATGTACACTGGGAGTCGTGAAGAAAATTATCAACTTGTGAAAAAACAGCTGCAGGCACTAATTCATGATGAGCCAAACCAAATCGCAAACCTTAGTAATGCCTCAGCCCTTTTAAACCAATTTCTTGACCGCGTAAATTGGGTTGGTTTTTATTTAATGGATACGAATGGGCAACTCGTGCTTGGCCCATTTCAAGGGCTGCCTGCATGTGTAAGAATTCCGCTTGGAAAGGGAGTCTGCGGTACGGCTGCCTTGAATAGAGAAACCGTCCGTGTTGAGGACGTAAATCAATTTCCGGGTCATATCGCTTGTGATGCAGCTTCTCAATCTGAAATCGTTATACCTCTTTTAAAAGGTGATCAATTAATCGGAGTATTAGACATTGACTCTCCCGAAACAAATCGCTTTGATCAGCTTGATGAAGTGGAATTAAAAGATTTTGTGAAAATTTTAATGGAATATATATAAAGAAAACTCGCCAAGGCGAGTTTTCTTTCAGATTGTCGACAAAAGGCATTCCGAATTTGCCCATTCGGGTGCCTTTTGTCATTCTTAAGTATTCTTTTGCTGAATTTGCCTTTGTTCAGACCCCTCCGGGGTCGTTTTTTATGCCATTGTTGGATTAACCCAGGTCCAGTTTGCCACCTTCTTTAAATTCATGGCAGCAAAAGTAAGCATCGCCTGCATAGACAATTTTTTAAGTCCCCTTAAAGTTGTCCATCGCATACCATGCTTCTCTTTCGCATCTGCAAATACACGTTCAATCGTTTCTTTGCGTCGAGCGTAGATTATTTTATTTTCGTCTGTATGCCGAAGGTGTTCAGCTTCCTCAAGATACTCTTCCCAAACATGCCGTTGAAGTAGCTTTTGATGGTTTTTACTTTGTGTACATTGGGATAAAAACGGGCACTCTTTACAATGAGCTGGATTCGAAAAATACTGCCGGTATCCTTCCTTCGTTGTCGTGCTATATTTTAACTCTTGTCCTCCCGGACAAAGGTAGCAATCATAGTGCTCATCATAAACAAAATCGTTCTTTTTCAAATAACCTTCTTTTGTACGAGGGCGGGTATAAGGTAAAGCAGGGCGAATCTCATTTTCAATTAAGTATTGAGCAATAGCAGGTGTTTTGTATCCAGCGTCAGCAGCAACAGCAGCAGGTTTCCTTGAGTTCTCTATGACTTTTTCAAGAAGAGGCTCTAACATCGTACTATCATGAACATTACCAGGGGTGACAATCGCGCCTAGGACAAAGCCATTTTTATCGGCAGCTGCATGAAAAGAATAGGCAAATTGCTTCGTCCGCTCGTCCTTCACGTAATACCCACTTTCTGGGTCCGTGGTACTTTCCTTGATTTCCTTCGTTTCTTCCTTTTCAAATTTGTCAGGTGGGAAAGGCTTTTTCCCATGTTCTTCACGATCACCATTGATTTCTTCTTGGAGACGTTCTTGATATGCTTTCGTTTCCTTACGAACTACCTTTTTCTCAAATTTACGCTTATTTGCACTTGCCTTCACGTGCGTAGAATCAATAAAAACGTGTTCGCTACTTACCAGTTTCTTTTCGGTTGCCTGCTTTAGAATTCTGTAAAATATCTGTTCAAATAAGTCTGTATCCTTAAATCGGCGTTCATAGTTTTTACCGAAAGTGGAGAAGTGAGGCACCTTATCATGGAATCCATACCCAAGAAACCAACGATAAGCTAGGTTCGTTTCAATTTCTTCTATCGTTTTTCGCATCGAGCGAATACCGAACATATATTGAATAAATGCCATCTTAATTAATACAACAGGATCGATACTTGGACGTCCTCGTTCAGCAGAGTACATCTCTTGAACAAGAGGATATATAAATGAAAAATCTATAGCAGCTTCAACTTTTCGGACCAAATGGTTCTCCGGGACTAACTGTTCAAGAGTTATCATTTCTAATTGATCCCGATTCATCTGAGTATTTTTCGTTAGCATTTTCTTCATCACCTTACAAAATTAATAGTATCTTCATTATACAAAAAAACTGTAGGCAAATCCCCCAAAAATGGGGGATTTGTCTACAGTCTGAAAGAAAACTCGCCAAGGCGAGTTTTCTTTATTAAATTTCCGTGAATGCTTGTTCCAAATCCTCTTTTATGTCCTCCCATGCTTCCAAACCAACTGAGAGACGCAGCAAGGTATTTTCTATCCCCATCTTTCTTCTTTCTTCTTCCGGCACAACCGCATGAGTCATGGTAGCTGGATGTTGAATTAAGGTTTCGGCATCACCGAGACTAACAGCAATTTTTATCATGTTTAATTGATTCATAAATTCTTGAGCTGTTTTCTTTGTGCCCTTTATTGAAAAAGATATGAGCCCACCCGGCGCTTTCATTTGTTTTTTCATAATTGCATAATCCTTGCTTTCAGGATCACCCGGATAGAATACTTCCTCAATTTTCGGATGATGTTTTAAAAATTCAAAAATCCGGCTTGCATTTTCAGCATGCCGATCCATCCGAACCGGAAGCGTCTTCATTCCTCTTAACAATAGCCACGCGTCAAAGGGAGAGATAATGCCACCGATGTCTTTTTGAGTTGTGCGCGAAACTTTTTGAATAAATTCTTTTTTTCCCACCACCATTCCAGCAATGACATCACCATGACCGCAAATATATTTTGTCGCGCTATGAATGACAACATCACACCCGATATTGAGCGGCGTTTGCAAGTAAGGAGAACAGAAAGTATTATCCACCACAACAGGAATACCCTTTTCCTTTGCTACTTGTACTGCCAATTCAAGATCCACAAGCTTCATTGTAGGATTAATCGGCGTTTCTATATAGATACAAGCCGTATTTGGAAGGATTTCATTTTCTAAAGTTTCTTTCGAATCCATTAAGGAAAAGGTGTGGCCAATCCCATATTTTTCTTTCATTAGTTCCAGCAGCCCAAATGTACAACCGTACACTCCTTGAGAACAAAGGATATGATCTCCCGTTTTGGTTAATGCAACTAACACCGCACTAACAGCAGCCATTCCCGACGAAAAGGCTAAAGCCGCTTCACCATTTTCAAGCTCCGCCATTCTATTCTCCAATATCTTCACAGTTGGATTACCCAAGCGTGAATAAATATACCCCTCTTCCTGCCCTGAAAACCGTTTCTCGCCTTGTTCCGCATTTGCAAAGGTGAATGTGGATGATTGGTAAAGCGGGGGAACTAAGCTTCCGTGATGCTCCTCTGCTTGATAGCCCGCATGAATAACCTTTGTTTCGAACCGTGAGTTCTTGTTTTCCAATTTCTTACCCTCCTAAAAATGAAAACGTTTTCAAATATTTCTATAGTTTATGTTATTCCGTGTATATCGTTAGGTCACCCAATTAATGGGTGCCTAACTTACTCTAATATTGCTGCCATGAATGACCACTTTATTTTTCCCTGTCTCTTTTGCTGTGTATAAAGCTTCATCCGCTCTTTTAAACAAAGATTGATAGGAATCAAGCTTTTCAATATTCCAAGAGGTAACACCACATGACACTGTTATACGCGGCTTAGTGCATTCTGAAACTTTTTTAACGAGACGTTTAGCTATTTCTACCCCTGTATCTAAAGTGACCTTCGGGAGATATATGGCCAGTTCTTCACCACCCCAGCGGGCTCCCACATCATTTTCACGAATGTTCCCTCTAATCAGATTAGCTACCTGAATAAGCACCTCATCACCAATTTGGTGTCCATGCCGATCATTTATTTCTTTAAAATTATCAATATCAATAAGAATAAAGGTCCCTTCCTCATCCTTCTTCATCGAACGCTGGATTTTTTCATCCAAAAACTTTCGCGAACGAAGCTTTGTCAGATGGTCAGTGGTAGCCAGTATTTTCAATTCCTCTCTCAGCATGGAGTTAATTAACGCTAATGATGCATGATGGACGAGTGACTGGAGAAGCTTAAATGAGTCAAAAGAGAAGAAATAGGGCCTTGGGTGCATAATCATGCAAAAACCCTTTATTTTCTTACTGACAACTACCGGTACAGCCATAACCGAATGAAATCTTGTTCCATCATTTTTTTCGGATAGGGTAAGGTCCCCAATAAATAGCGGTTCATTTGCCATTTGTAATCTTTCTTTAATATAGTCAACATAGACCCGTGCCTGTTTAGTAAAATAATATGGGGTTGACCCAGGCAGTGCCTTCGCTTTTGCTTTATCTTGAGAAAACAGAAAAAAACCAACCTCTTTCGCCTCAAAAGAAGTCTTAATTTGCGTCGATATGAAATCAAAAGCCTCAGTTAACGGCTGGTTAGAATTTAGTTGATGCGATGTTTCGTTAATTAACTGTAAATCAGAAATCGTCCTAAGTGATTTTTGATAGATCTGGGCGTTTTCCATCGCCCCTCCCGCACTTTCTGAAAAAAAAGTAATAAACTCCACATCGCTAGCGGGAAATTCTGAAATATCAGGAGCAATGATTTGCAGTATCCCATACACGCTCTGCTTGCCTTTTAAAGGAGCATAAAGAATGGCATGCGGATCAAAATGCGAACATTCAAATTGAACCTTGCCAGATTCAAATGCATTTATAGCTGCAATATTTTCACTGTCGTATTCAAATTCAATTATCGGAAGGTCGCTATGATTGTGAGTATTTGTTGCAAGAAGCAAGTTATAGGAAAAGTTTGGGTATACTTCCTTAAGCGCGATAAATAATTCCCCTAATAACACTTCCATATCAAGAGTTGAATGAAGTTTCTCCGCTATTTGAAATAATTTTTTATATTTACCCACATCCAATAGTAAATCTCCTTCAAGAGTATCCATTCAAATTCCACCTGTATTTTACAATTCCAAAAATATACATCGTACCCTAATTATAGTTAATATTAGGATACTTTTGGAATAACCTTTTGAATTATTTATTAATTTTTTTCTTACAGACTTTTTTATCAGCCAAAAATAAACTTGACTTAATAGGAATAAAAATTATATAATACTCCTTGTGTAAAATAGTGCAGCCTACAAGAATAAACTTAATTGTTTCATTTTGTTCCTCACACCTTTGTGATGGTGCATCGAGTAACCCTCCGCTGCTAGGGCGATGGTGCATGAAAACTAAATGACTGTTATTGTGTTTCTTAACGGTTTTTATTTTACCAAAATAAAAACACGAAGGAGGAGTCATTCATGGCTCGTTATACCGGCCCAAGCTGGAAATTATCCCGTCGTCTTGGAATCTCTCTAAGCGGCACAGGTAAAGAATTAGAAAAGCGTCCTTACGCTCCTGGACAACATGGTCCAAACCAACGCAAAAAGCTTTCTGAATACGGATTGCAATTACAAGAGAAGCAAAAGCTTCGTCATATGTATGGCGTAACTGAGCGCCAATTCCGTAATCTTTTCGTTAGAGCTGGCAAAATGAGCGGCGTTCACGGCGAAAACTTCATGATCCTTCTTGAATCTCGTCTTGACAACCTTGTATACCGTTTAGGTCTTGCTCGCACTCGTCGTGCAGCTCGTCAGTTAGTTAACCACGGACATATTTTAGTAGATGGTTCTCGTGTAGATATCCCATCATACCGTTTAGCTCCTGGCCAAACTATCAGCGTTCGTGAAAAATCACGCAACCTTGACGTAATCAAAGAAGCAATCGAAGTGAACAATTTCGTTCCTGATTACTTAACTTTTGATGCTGACAAATTAGAAGGTACATTCACTCGCTTACCAGAGCGTGCTGAACTTGCTGCTGAAATTAACGAAACCTTCATTGTTGAGTTCTACTCACGTTAATTGATTTGCTTATTAAATAGCCATAACAAAAACCCTAGAAACTTTGTTCTCTCAATGTTTCTAGGGTTTTTTATGCTTTACTCCTGTCTCTCCTAGGTAAGCAGCCTTCCTTTTAACCAGGCACGGGGACGGTATGGACCGATCGGGATTTGGATTAAGCTGGTTTTTCCTTTCGAATTAATCCTATAAAGTTCATCACATTGATTCGCATCGAATCCGAGAAGTGGATGCCCCCCCATCCCTAAGGCACATGACAATAAGAGCAATCGTTGCACGAGAATACCCGCTTCCATCTGTTGAATTCGATATCCTCTATATCCCAATTCCTCTTTGAGGTGCTTCCTATCTCCAATGACATGCATACAAAGCGGAACTTGATACAGATTCACATTAGGCATTATTAATCCAAATTGTAACAACTGCCGGTAATCCCCCTGAATTATACTCCGAAGTGCATGTGTGGAGTTGTCATAAGAATAGGCACCATTTGGAACTCCTTCTACGTTGTAAAAACTGCCATATAATGAAACACGACTCTCCACATTCCCATGTGTGCCATCAAGGTCATTCTGATACGAGAAGGAAAAGGTCTCTTTTAACAAAGTCGATAGTTGCGTTTGACTCACTTTACCCATTATAAAATCAAGATCCGGAGAATGCCGCTCCCTGCAAACGGCGGCGAAATCGTACGAAAAACTCTCGGCATAGGGAAGCAAGATCATTTCCGAATCTAAGGAAAGTTTCACATTACTGTCTTTCTTTATCTTCACAAATGACTCTGTTGTTTCAAACATGGATGCCTCATTAAATTTTTTCAGCATCGGATAATCCATAACCCTCTTTGAACGGTTATAGGAAACATGCTCCAACAGTGGGACTTCCCGACATAACTCAGTGGCAGAAATAATTTCCCCTCTATTATGTTCGTCGTCAACTCTCATGTTAGATGGATTAACAGATAATGGAATAACTGCATATACACTTTCATCCTGATTAGACAGACCAAGCAAATGATTAATCGACCGATCAAGAAATTGGTAATATACCCGAGATGAAAATCCTATTCGTTTGGCCACTTCTAAAGATTGGCCAATCAACACACCTGCATCTAACCCTTGGAGCCTATAGGAAAAATTATTGTATTTATAAAAGTTTTTCCAAAAAAGCGTTGAGATAAAAACAGTGCAAAAACTGTCAGAAAGATCACAGCTATTTCCAAGACTTCTTGATAAGTAGGAATCGTAATTTCCTTCTCGCAGCAAGAGGAGGCGGTGGTGTGCCGCATCGTAATGGTAAAGTCCAATTGGTGCGTCCTTCATCTTTATATACACATATAATTCATTGGGATATAACGCCCCTCCAGAGGGGACAAATCTGCGTAGTAACTGGGCATAGCTCGCATCCTCTATTCCCTCGGTGTCCCCGAATAAAGCGGATTGCGCGTATTGGGTAATGCCGTATACATACCATAAGAAATGACCTAGCTCCTTAAGACTGGGTTCCGTCTGAACTTCCCGTCCTTCCAGTGTTAACGGTACCTCTGCGTTCAGTGGAAACTCTGGTAAGCTGCGGTACAGTTTATAAGGAAGTGGTGCATCCTCCCAGTCCACTTGCCAATCTGGCGGAGCAACTTTTTTCGTATCAAAGTGAAGATGATGTACAAATGTTTCTAGCTCCAATCTTATACACCTCCTACTTCTCAATTATGGGAATGGGTGGGGAAAGGGATTAAGTTGTTCATACGATAACGGCTGTTTTATAAATCCAAGTTTCATTGGCACGCTAAGGACCCTCTCCAGCCCTTTCACACGGGTCAGGTGGTGTCCGAATGTCATCGGTAACATGCCAGGGATCAATACTTTCACACAGAACAATCCATTCCGTTTGGTTATCGGTGTCGTTTGATCCACCACGATGACCTCCAGATCTAACCGGTGGAACCTCTGAAGAATATCCTGAAGATCTTCCTTCAAATCAATATTTGCAGGCGGCTCCTTAAATTCCTCTGCAAATGTACGTAATGGACGTTGATTATCCAATAAAAAATTCAGCCGTTCCTCTGCTTCTCGCAGCCCGTAGAGCAAACCATGGTCTTCCATGGTACGTACTGCGAACGGATTCTGTAACATCTGTTGATATTTTTGCTGGTTTGCCTCCATTGTTTCGCCATGCCTAATCATTCCCGCAAGCTCGTAAATGGCACTTTTAACAGCCCTTACAGGATCAGGGTTAGCTCCCGCGGCACAAATGAGGTTTGCACCCTTGGATTTTAGGTTTTTTGCCACTGCCCACACGCTTGGAATCTCATGTTCCATCGTCGAATTAAAAAAAAGAAGGTCATATCCCGCCACCTCCCGCATCCGGTCGACCATCAGCTGTAATTCTTTATCGTTTACCGAACTAAGGTCAAGACGCGGAAGGGGGAGTTTTGCATACCAGGTTAACAAAAATGAATCCCGCTCGACAACCTCCATAATGGCATGGAAAATAGCTTCTTCTAAACTCCCCCCTAATGCGCATCCATTGGAGGTTTCATAAACAAAGCCCTCCCCATACCCCAAACTGTAATAGGCGAGTAACTCCGGAACAAGTATTGGACGTTCTTGTAAAAACGAATAACCCCAGACCCAATTCATTGGGTCATCAGGATGAAACGGTTTAAACGGAAAATGAGGCGTTTCATATTGTTCCTTTTCATGCAAACCTACTTTTTCAGGATTTAATGCATTTTTCTTTACATTTTGATAACTATCACGAACGATCGTCCTTTTTCCTCGAGGCCCAATCCCGCAATATCGTTCCAACCCTTCTAAAATGGCAGTCAGCTCACTCATTTCAAATGAATTAGACCGTCCAGCAACTCCCTCGTCCACTTCAAATAACGGCATATTCACTAATACATCAGCAAATGGCAGTGTGAAATCCTGCATTTTTCCATTCATGATACCAGTTCGATAATCCAGATAGTCTTTGACAAGTACTGTTTTAAATTCATCCATTGAACGGCTGCGATAACCACTGCCATTAAATTTAGGACTAGATTCTAACCTAATTTGAGCTAATTCTAGAGTATCATCAGGTATTGGCCTGCAAATCGGGCATAAGGGATAAGGTAAGAAAAGGTGACTAGAATTGGTTAACGATCTTAGGTTCATAATGTACACTTTTTCTTCTAAGTTGCTGGGTTTCCCTTGAAGAACCCTTTGAACTTCGTTGCATATCAAAGCTGCCATTTGAGATAGTCCAGTTCGTGATGCCCATGCATCTTGCATGACACCTTCACCTGCTGCCACTTTTTGCTGAAACTGCCACATTTCCTTCCGATCTGATCCAGCGATCAAGCGCCGAATGTCAGCACAGAAAGAACATCCTGGTGTATCGGGATGTACTAAGGGACCAATTATTCCCTCCCCAAATGAAACAAAACCTCGAAGCCACAAGATACCAGTGCTCCTGTATTTTTCTTCCGCTTTTTGATAAATGGCTGGATTCCAGGTATCGTGCAACACTAGAGCTAATTCTGTTTCTTCGGGAACCTCTTCAATTAGGCTTTGACGCTTTATGTGATAATTACCAGACAATTGATCAAAGACATAATCTGCTAATAAACCCTCTCCGTTAATGATAATATGGGCGGCCATTAGGAGTCCTCCTCTCGAACCTTCACACCATACACCCCTGCCAATTCCTGTTTTAAAAAAGGTTCGACTGCAAGATCATAAACGAAAAGGTGTTTGCTGTTTTCGTTCAACACCCGAATGGAAGATTGTAATAGCTCCAATTGTGTTATTTCTTCACAGGAAGGGATTGTGAATTTATATTCCTTTTCTTTCAAAAAAATAGCTGATTCCGATATTCTTTCGGTTCCATGCACCTGATTTTGTTTATCCATAAGCGCTTGTTGTAATGCCCTTCGTAAAGCCAACGTTGTATTTAAACCGGTACTTGTGTACCGACGTCCCTGCGACTTTACCCATATAACGGGGAAGCCCAGTATTTCCTTTTCTAAACCGACGGTCGGTGCACCATTTAAGGTAGTCAGGGCATTTAAATAAAATCTGCAGCGTTGATCTTCAATTTCTCCCAGTTGTACGCGAAAAACAGGATGCAATAGATCGTCCTTTCTATTTCTCCATTCTTTCTCTAAATAGGCTTGCAAACCGCGGCAAACAGCCTCTTCGACTGTTTCCCCGGCACCAATGCCGATCGAACCTCCTATTATGTTTTCACCAGCCTTATCTTTTTGATCATTACATTCCTTAAACAATTGTGAAACATACATTTCAATACCTGTCAGTCCCGCTTCCCTCTTTGCCTCCTCATGTGTAAAACCCGAACAGACAACCTCTGGCAGGAGGTCTGCTGGTCCCTCTGACACTGGATTAGCCGTTTGAACATAGCACTGTGAAAGAGGAAGCTGTTTCAAGTTTCGCTCCTCCCAGGTATGAAAAATTCCTGTTTCTTCTGAAGTTAGACGGCTGAAATATTCCAAAAGGTTACTCGAAGGTTTGGTTTTACTCTTTTCTTGCTTTATCCTTATATCAAGATCTTCCACCAATCCAGTAGAGATACTTTTATTTGTAACCAATGGATGTGTGGTGAATGAAAGCCAGTCTCCTTCCAGCGTTTCAAGATCAAGTTTGTAAATTTGG
Organism: Neobacillus sp. 19; assembly: GCF_049463095.1. NCBI lineage: Bacteria > Bacillati > Bacillota > Bacilli > Caryophanales > Bacillaceae > Neobacillus > Neobacillus sp. 19. The sequence continues at coordinate 15,676 of NZ_JBMPZU010000050.1, forward strand.
TTACTCTGATTTGACCCTGCAATTCCTGTAGCCTTCTTAAAAAATTCGAATACGGTAACATTGGCAAGAATGGCTCCGGACGTTGAAGAGAAAGATTGTTGCTGCCGCTCTAATTCCAATGAAGATTGATGTATTCTGCGCCATGCTGACTCCCAGCATCCCTCAGATTCCGGATAAACCAATGGGCCAGCAAGCCCCACTTGTTCTAAACAGATGGCAGGAAAAAATATTTTCCTTTGCTCTTTGCAAACCAGATTCAGATCCTTTAGTTCTTTTACATTTCCATCCTGAGAGACATATAGAATCCAATCATATGGATGCAAAGCTTTTCGCCAAAAACTCCTTCCTTCCCCTTCTTCAAATGGTACCTGCAAAGCCTCTACTTCAGAGTCAGCATTGCGGGCATTACGTACTAACTCATTTATCCGCAATGGATTTGTAGGTACTGAATCGGTTAACATGAAATGGAATTTGGGAAGTCCCGATTCAATTAATGCGGCAGCCAACGAAACCAGAAGGGATCCTGAACCGATTGCCAAAACTTTTGCTTGACGGTATTCTTGAAAACGGTACGCACCGGAATCTACAAAATTCTCAATAAATTCAATTTGTGAAGCATACTTTTCTAGGACTTTTGGGTTTAAATCATGTGTTCTATCTTGGCTTACATCTCGAACAAAGCCATTCTTGTACAGTGTTTCACCAATCTCATATACCCTGTTGCGATACGGCGCCGTTAATCCCTCTGTTATATCTCCCAATGATTGCTCCCCGTTAAACATCGGCACTAATTTTTCAATCCATTGGTAAATCGTATTTCCTTCCATTCGGAATGAACTTAAGTTATTTCTAAAATACACACCACCCTTTGGATCTTGCAGATAAAATGAATCCCTTTTGACCTTTAAACGTGTGGACGAGTTAAGTTTTGTCATTCAGCTCCTCCTTAATACATATCAATCCTAATTATGCACTATCATTTTATGTACATTTATTTGTCCATTATGATTATAAGAAAAGCGGAAGCGGCGTATGGCAAGGAGCTGGACATTTCTCACAGTCCAATGATTAATTATGTTATTACAAAAATAGAAGTGCCCCTGCGGCACATGTCCATGCAGGAGGCACTTCCTTATCATAAAATAACTATTTTTTTCTGAGACTCCAAAACAACTAAATAAAACCAAAACCGATACCGAAACAGCCGAAACCGAAACCGAAACAGCCAAAACCGAAGCAGCCGCCACAACCACCACAACGGAAACCGCATCCTCCGCAGCGGAATCCGCAGCCCCCGCAACGAAATCCAAACACTCGCATATCTTGACTCTGAGGATTTATAGGAACTAATTCACCAACTTGGTAATGATCCATTCCTAATGATTGTAAGCCATTCTGAAAATTATGCATTTTTTCCTCCCCTTTCTATATTATTCAACAGGCTGCACCTGAAGAGAGTGGAAAAATGAATACTCTCTTCAACAAAATATGATTTTTTTAGGTTGTTGTCACTGATTTAACCGCCTATTTTAGGTTTCAAAAAACCCCATACCAATTTTGGTACGAGGTTTTATATGGTATTGTTTTATGGAAAAAGGCTTTGGAGCATCCAAAGCCAAGAATGATTTAGAATTTAATTAACGTGTACTTCTTTTTCCCTCGTCTAATAATCGTGAATTGCCCTTCAATCCGATCACTTTCATCAAGTGTATAACTTGTATCTATTATCTTTTCACCATTTACGGTTACGGCTCCATTTGTAATATCCTCACGTGCCTGCCGTTTAGAAGGTGAAATCTTTGCCTCAACGAGCAGGTCAACTAGATTCCCCTCCGTTTCATTAGCATCGAAGGAAGGAACATCTTTAAAGCCTTGTTTAATTTCAGCGGCTGAAAGACTTTTTACATCTCCGCTAAATAATGCTTGAGAAATCTTAATGGCTTGCTGCAATGATTCCTCACCATGAATCAGGCGGGTCATCTCTTCTGCTAGCGCCTTTTGTGCTTTCCGTAAATGAGGTTCTTCGATAACTGCCGTTTCTAGTCCTTCAATTTCCTCATGTGATAAGAAAGTGAAAAACTTCAAGTATTTGACCACATCGGCATCAGCAGTGTTAATCCAGAACTGATAAAACTCGTAAGGTGTTGTCTTTTCTGGATCAAGCCATACAGCTCCGCCTTCCGTCTTTCCGAATTTTGTTCCATCTGCTTTCGTTACAAGAGGAATGGTTAATCCAAATGCTTTTGCACCCTCGGGCTGCATTTTCCTGATTAATTCTAGACCAGAGGCAATATTGCCCCACTGATCACTTCCCCCAATTTGTAATTTACAATTATGGTGTTCATACAAATGATTGAAATCCATAGCTTGTAAAATTGTGTAGGTAAATTCAGTAAAGGAAATCCCTGTTTCAAGCCTTGAAGCAATCGTATCTTTTGCCAGCATATAATTCACTCCAATATGCTTGCCGATATCACGTAAAAACGAAACGATATCCATTGATCCGGCCCAATCATAATTATTCACCATAACAGCACCATTTTCACCGTCAAAATCAAAAATAGCGGCAAGCTGCTGTTTGATTCCTTCAACATTCTTCTGCACAGCTTCAAGGGTTTGCAGATTCCGTTCTTCACTTTTCCCGCTTGGATCACCGATTAAGCCTGTTGCTCCACCGACCAATACGATAGGACGGTGACCGTGCTGCTGAAATCTTCTAAGTGTTAAAAACGGAACTAAGTGACCGATATGCAAACTATCAGCCGTCGGATCAGCTCCACAGTATAGGGAAATTTTCTGCGTGCTTAACAGTTCCTTTAATCCTTCTTCATCCGATTGCTGGTAAATGATGCCTCTTAGTGCTAAATCCTGTAATAAATCCATTCCTATTCCCTCCAAATAAACAAAATAAAAACGCCCCTGCAAAAATGCAGGGACGTAATTTTTACGCGGTACCACCCAGCTTGAGGAAGATTCCTCCAACTCAAAAAATTAACGGTTTTTGCCGTTTTCTGCTACTTACAAATGGTTTCACAGAAAAAGCTCAAGGAGGTAATTCATTCTTCTATATGTATCAGCTCGCACCACCGCTGACTCTCTACAAACAGGGATAGAAGAACTACAGTTGATTCCCATCACAGCTTTAATATTATTATTTGGTTATCATTTTTTTATCATATTTCAATACACCTGTCAAATATCAACTGGAAATTTCAGAAAATGTAGAAGGTTGTCAGTTTTTGCCTCGTCAATATGCTATAATGGATGTGATTTTATAATGAGGTGATGCTCTGAATGAATGAAAGAATGCAAGTGTGGATGGAAAAGGCAAAGTCCATACTTAACTTGTTTACCCATAAAAAGACGATAAAAAGGGCGCGAATTACCTATCAAGTTGTTTGGAATTTATGTCTTCTCGTGCTCATAGTCGTCATTCTCGGCGGATCGTTTGCAACAGGTGTTGGCGCCGGTTATTTTGCCTCACTTGTAAAAGATGAACCCATCCGCTCATACGAAAGTATGAAAAAAGATATTTATAATTACACGGAAACATCAGATTTATACTTTGCCAATGATGTTTATCTAGGCAGACTTAGATCAGACCTTGTTCGCGAAGAAGTCAAGATTGATCAGGTATCCAAGGATTTGACCAATGCTGTGATTGCAACCGAGGACGAATATTTCTATCAGCATAAAGGTGTTGTGCCAAAGGCTGTTTTCCGTGCCCTCTTCCAAGAAGTCACAAACTCCGCTGTTCAATCGGGCGGAAGTACATTGACACAGCAACTAATCAAAAATCAAATTTTAACAAATGAGGTTTCATTTCAGCGGAAAGCCAATGAAATATTACTTGCGTTAAGATTAGAGAAATTCTTCGATAAAAAAGAAATACTTGAAGCATATCTGAATGTTTCTACGTTTGGGAGAAATGCTTCCGGACAGAACATTGCCGGTGTTCAAGCAGCTGCAAAAGGAATCTTCGGGAAAAATGCTGCTGAATTGTCTCTTCCGCAGGCAGCTTTCATTGCAGGCCTGCCTCAAAGTCCATTTGGCTACACTCCTTTTACAAGGGAAGGTACCGTGAAGAATAATCTTGAACCAGGTCTCGCAAGAATGAAAACAGTATTAAAAAGGATGTTAGATGGCGGATACATAAACCAGCAGCAATATGCGGAAGCTTCGGCCTACGACATTACAAAGGATTTTACCACACCTGTTGCGAATCCGCTTGAAAACTATCCTTGGCTTACTTTTGAAATTGAGAAAAGAGCGATTGAAGTATTGACCAATGAGTTAGCTCAAAAAGACGGGTACACAGAGAAAGATTTAAAAAATGATGACACTCTTTATTACAAATATAAAACATTAGCCGATCATGATTTACATCAGAACGGATATCAAATTCATTCAACAATTGACAAAGAAATTTATGATGCTATGCAAGTGGTTAAAAATAATTATAAAAACTACGGCCCTGATAAGCCTGAGGAAAAGAAGGATCCAGAAACTGGTGAAATGGTAACAGTAATGGAACCTGTTGAAGTCGGGGCAGAACTTATTGAAAATAAGACTGGGAAAATTATCAGTTTTGTTGCCGGAAGAGACTACAATAAACAAAAACTTAACCATGCAACTAGTGCATACAGGCCCAACGCTTCCACCATGAAGCCGCTTCTTGTTTATGGCCCGGCAATTGAGTTGGGTAAAGCTTCACCAGGCACGCCGCTGCCAAACGTTGCCTTAAACTTTATTCCCGGAAGAAGCAAACCATGGCCGCAAAACTATGATTATCGCTACAGTGGTATAGTGTCTGCAAGATATGCTCTTGCAAAATCATATAACGTTCCTGCTGTAAAATTATACAAAGATATTGTTGAGCAGCAACCTGCTAAGTATTTAGAAAAAATGGGTTTTACTTCACTATTGCCGCCAGACTTTACTAACCTTTCCACTGCCATTGGATCAATGGAGAAGGGTGTCACAATTGAAGAAAATACGAACGCATTTAGTACCTTTGCAAACAATGGTAAATTTATTGATGCTTATATGATTGAAAAAATTGTTGATAAAAACGGTAAAATAATCTATCAGCACGAAGTAAAACCTGTAGATGTTTTCAAACCGCAAACAGCTTATTTAACGCTTGATATGATGAGGGATGTTATTAAATCGGGTACTGCTGCTGGAATTAATGGTAAGTTAAAGTTTAAAGCGGATTGGGCAGGAAAAACAGGTACAGGGAATGAATATACTGATGCCTGGCTGGTTGCCACTAATCCTAATGTAACCTTTGGTGTTTGGACTGGTTATGATACACCTAAATCGCTGCAATCTAAAGGGATGTCTTATAGCCAACGGAACAATAACCTTTGGACTGATTTAATCAATTCAGCATATTCCATCAAGCCGGATTTAGTGGCTCCTAAAGAATCCTTTCCAATGCCGGATGGAATTGTGAAACGATCTTATTGTGCCGTATCAGGTATGCTTCCATCTTCGGCCTGTTCTAAAGCGGGATTAATTGAAAGTGATTACTTCAATGTGAATGATGTTCCTACAAAAGTAGATGATAGCTTGGTAGAAGGTAAATTTGTCACCATTGGGGATAAGAAATATTTAGCCTTAAATTCCACACCACAAGAGTTTGCCCAATTCGGTTTAATATTAAACCCGGATTTTATCACTCGGATGGTCGGAAATAATTTCAAAAATTACAGCCAGCTTATTCCACAGAAAGATCGTTGGGGGAAAATACTCGTACCTACCGCTAAGATGGTGGATAACGGCAAGAACCCAGATGGTGTCAGTTTATCTGTATCTGGTAATACATTAACATGGACATCCTCTCCTGATAATGATGTGGTCGGATATCGTGTATATCAAAGCGGAGCAAAAATTGCAAGTATAACAAACGGCTCTAGTTTAGCATTTAATGCAGGCAATGGCGCCTTCTATGTAACGGCAGTCGATATCGCAGGAAAAGAATCTGCTCCTTCCAATGTTGTTGAGGTGGGGGCAACAACTGAAACAGTTCCTCAATAACAAAAACCGCACCAAGGTAATTTACCTGGTGCGGTTTTTCTAATCCTACTTTTAGTCTTCCATCGTTGAAAGATCACCTGTAGGTAAATTAAGTTCCCATGCCTTTAATACACGTCTCATAATTTTACCGCTTCGTGTTTTTGGCAGTTTTTCGCGGAAATCAATTTCTCTTGGGGCAGCGTGGGCGGCAAGCCCTTTTTTCACAAACTGCCTGATTTCTTCTTTTAATTCTTCTGTCGCTTCATAACCATCCCTTAGTGCGACAAAGGCCTTAATTATTTCCCCGCGGACAGGGTCAGGTTTTCCGATGACTCCAGCTTCTGCTACAGCCGGGTGCTCAACAAGCTTACTTTCTACTTCGAATGGACCAACACGCTCTCCAGATGTCATAATGACATCGTCCACCCTTCCTTGGAACCAGAAATAGCCATCCTCATCCATATACGCGGAGTCCCCTGAAACATACCATCCATTTGGCATAAAGTAGGACTCGTATTTCTCCTGGTTATTCCAAATCGTATGCATCATCGATGGCCAGCCCTTTTTAATCGCAAGGTTCCCCATTCGATATGGCGGCAGCTCACTCCCTTGATTATCAACTATCGCCGCGGTCACCCCAGGAATTGGTTTACCCATTGAACCAGGCTTAATCACCATACAAGGGTAGTTGCTAATCAGCTGTGCACCTGTTTCAGTCATCCACCAGTTATCATGGATCCGATGATTAAATACTTTCACGCCCCATTTTACTACTTCAGGATTTAACGGTTCACCGACACTTAACACATGGCGAAGGCTGCTTAAGTCGAATTTCTTAACTAGCTCATCGCCTGCACCCATTAGCATCCGGAACGCCGTTGGAGCGCTGTACCAGACTGTCACCCCAAAATCTTCTATCATTTGATACCATGATTCAGGGCTGAAACGGCCGCCGATAATAACGTTTGACGTTCCTGTCAACCAAGGTCCAAAAATCCCGTATGATGTCCCTGTAACCCATCCTGGGTCAGCTGTACACCAGTATACATCTTCTTCTTTTAAATCCAGCACCCATTTAGCCGTTTGATAATGCTGTAACATTGCATTATGTACATGAAGTACGCCTTTAGGTTTTCCGGTAGAACCGGAGGTATAATGCAGAATGAGGCCATCCGTCCGATCGACCCATTCAATTTTGAGGTCTTTACTGGCTGATTCGAATTTCTCTAAAAAGTCAATATACTGCCCCTGTTCTTCGACATTTTTTCCAACTAGAAAAATATGCTTCAACTCCGGTAACTCTTGAACAGGTACACGCCCCAGCAATTCCGGAGTTGTTACTAAGACTTTCGCTCCGCTGTCCTGCAGGCGGTCTCTTACAGCTCCCTCCATGAATGCTTCAAATAACGGGCCGACGATGGCACCTAGCTTAATAGCACCTAGAACAGTAAAATAAAGCTCAGGAGACCTTGGCATGAAAATAAATACACGGTCACCTTTTTCGACATCGCCATAACTTTTTAATACATTTCCAGCCTTATTTGATAGTTCCTTCATTTCCTTGAAGGTATATTTCTCATTTCTTGAACCATCACGGTAGTATAGGGCAATCTTATTTTTCCGATGGGTTTTTGCATGTCGGTCAATAGCCTCATAAGCCATATTAACAAGCCCTGTTTCACTCCAAGAGAATTCTTTTTCTGTTTCCTTCCAGTCAAACTGTCTGTACGTTTCTTCATAATTGCTTAGATTATGCTCCCCTAGCACAACTGGCAACGCTTCCACTTTCATTTCCATCTCCCCCTCTTGGCTAGTATGAGATTATTATAGTACAAATAAGGACTATTCACAATTTTAAAAATATATTTAGGAAAATTTAATTATCAGATGACAGCATGAGTAATTAATTTGCGGCCCGCTCCTTAACCATAAAACAGAAAATTTTGTGAAATCGCTTTATCGCAATAGATTTTATGTATAATAGAGTTGAACACTAACGATCTCTCAGGTAGGTGACCGTATGGAACACAAAAAGATTTACAACGCAAAGCAGTTAAAAACTCCGCATGGGTCCCTTATTGTTGAAGGGCCAATCACTTCAGATAAACTTAAGGGCTATGAATTTCACAAAGACCTTGTTGCATTCCGACCGCCTGAACAGCAGCATCAAGCTTTAATTGGCATTGCTGAACTTCCGGAAGGGAGAATTATTATTGCCAGACATCGGGACACCATTGTTGGTTATGTTACCTATCTTTACCCCGATCCGCTAGAACGTTGGTCAGAAGGCAAAATGGATAATTTAATCGAATTGGGTGCTATCGAAGTCATTCCGCAATTTAGGGGCTGTTCAGTCGGTAAAAATCTCTTGATTGTCTCGATGATGGATGATGCCATGGAAGATTATATTACGATTACGACCGAATATTATTGGCATTGGGATCTAAAAGGGACCAAATTAAATGTGTGGGATTACAGAAAGGTCATGGAAAAGATGATGAATGCCGGCGGCCTTGAGTGGTATGCCACAGATGACCCTGAAATATGTTCCCACCCCGCTAATTGCCTGATGGCCCGGATGGGGAAACGAGTTGATCTGGCATCCATTCAAAAATTTGACCGTTTACGATTTATGAACCGGTTTATGTATTAAATATTTTCCTGATAATGCTTGCGATAGGGGTGATTTTTTTATGATAGTAGAGGAAATTATGAAAACAGACGTTGCTACCCTTTTCCCATCTGATACAATAGCTGATGCCATTGACCTAATGGAGGCACGGAAGATCCGCCACATCCCCATCATTGATCTCGAAGGACAATTAGTCGGCTTGGTTACGGTTGCAAAAATACGGGAAGCTACGCCGTCTATTTTTCGTGCAAATGAACATCCTGAAGATTTAAAAAAGCCACTGGAGATGATTATGGAGCGAAATGTCATTACCGGACATCCGCTTGATTTTGTCGAGGAGGTTGCAGGACTTTTCTATGAGCATAAAATAAGCTGTATTCCCATCATCAATGATCGGAAACTGGCGGGAATTGTAACAGAAACGGATTTGCTTCGAACACTTGTTGAGTTAACGGGGGCACATCAGCCAGGTTCACAAATCGAAATAAAGGTACCTAACCTTACTGGTAAACTAAGCGACATTACTACTGTTATTAAAAAGCGGAAAGCAAATATTCTAAGCGTGCTCGTTTATCCTGACAAAACAGATGATCATTTTAAAATCCTTGTCATCAGAGTACAGACTATGAATCCGACTGCCCTCATTCAGGATCTTAAAGATGCGGGACACCAAGTTTTATGGCCAAATCTGCCGGGGATTTCCTTATGAGTGATACCTGCTCCTTTGTTTTTTCAGAAGAGCTGCTGAATTATAAATTCAGCAGTCATCATCCTTTTAACCAATTCCGGCTTAAACTAACAGTAGATCTATTAAATAAAATGAACGCCCTGAATCCCGGACAAGTAATCCCGCCCAAAATGGCATCTGAAGAAGAATTAGCCCTTATTCATGATAAAAGTTACATAGAAGCAGTAAAAAAAGCAGGGCATGGGCAGCTCGCAAATGAAATTGCTGAAAACTACGGCTTGGGTACAGAGGATACACCTATTTTCCCTAATATGCATGAAGCGAGTTCTTTATTGGTTGGCGGTACTTTAACAGCAGTTGATCAAGTCATGACAGGGAAGGCCCTCCATGCCCTTCATCTAGGCGGAGGACTGCACCATGGTTTTCGCGGTAAAGCATCTGGATTTTGTATCTATAATGACAGCTCCGTAGCGATTAAATATTTGCAGGAAAAATATAATGCACGCGTGTTATATGTTGATACCGATGCCCATCATGGCGATGGAGTTCAATGGTCCTTCTATGATGACCCTAATGTGTGCACCTTATCGATTCATGAGACAGGGAGATATTTATTCCCTGGTACCGGAAACATTAATGAACGAGGTCAAGGAAAAGGATACGGTTATTCCTTTAATATCCCTGTGGATGCCTTCACTGAAGATGAATCCTGGCTGGATGCGTACAGACAATCCATCAAAGAAGTGGCTTCCTTTTTTAAACCGGATGTCCTCCTGACTCAAAACGGGGCGGATTTCACACTTTCTTGATCCCCTAACCCATTTATCAACAACCATGAAGACTTATCGGGAAATACCAAAGCTGGCACATGAAATTGCCCATCAATATTGTGACGGGAAATGGATTGCGGTTGGCGGAGGTGGTTATGATATCTGGAGAGTGGTTCCAAGAGCATGGTCGCTAATATGGCTTGAAATGACGGAAAACCCAAATTGTTATGGCAGTTTACCGGAAGAGTGGCTCATTCAGTGGCAGAAAGAGTTGCCAGTGCCATTACCAAAAGAATGGGATGACCCAGAAGATTTATATACACCCATCCCAAGAAAAGCCGAGATAACCGAAAAAAATTTACTTACAGTTGAAAAAGCCCTTTATCCAATCAAAAATTCTAAAAAGAGTGAGTCTGTTTAAAAAGGGCTGCCATGGGGCAGCCTCTTTTAAAAAGATAAGAACGTATAAATTTCGACTTTGAGAAATGTCCAGCTCCAGCGCCCTAGCGCCTAGTGTCCTTCGCTCTCCGCCCTACGATAAGTCAACATCGAATCGCTAACGCTCTTCGTGTTTCCTTTATCTCAGTTGGAGCGCTCCACAAGGAACGCTTCGGCAGCATAGGCATCGCACGAAGGAAAAGCGTTAGCTTTTCCGAGGAGGCCATACGCCGCTGAACAGGGTGCTTGCGCTTTTCTTATTATTTTGTTGATTGACGATGTTCAATTCTATGTGGAAGGACCACAATTTGATTTTCTGTTTTTTCCTTATTCATTAATTTGGTTAAGAGCCGCATCGCAACTGCACCAATATCATATAATGGCTGAACAATCGTTGTAAGTTGTGGACGTACCATAAGTGACAGCCTTGTATTGTCTGAAGTAATGATTTCAAAGTCTTCAGGAATACTAAATCCTTTGTCCTGTGCCCCATGAACAACCCCGAGCGCCATTTCATCAGAACCCACTAAAATAGCTGTTGGTCTTTCAGCAGCCTCCATTAATTTGTCAAAGGCTTCAATCCCAGTGTCGTACGTATAATCTCCTTCAACAACAAGCTCTTCATTATACGGTAAACCAGCGTCTTGCAGCGCTCTTTGGTATCCTTTAAGTTTTTTCTGCGCATTTTTGGGTTCATGAAGCGGGCCGACAACAAATGCAATGTTCTTATGGCCTTTATCAATAAATCCCTTAATAGAATCATAAACGGCTGCTTCGTAATCAATATTAACAGAAGGGATTTGATTAGACTCTTCGATTGAGCCTGCCAGTACAATAGGCACCGGTGATTTTTCAAATTCCTCAACATGATCAGCGGTAATATTTCCTCCCATAAACACAAGGCCATCCACTTGTTTCCCAAGCATGGTATTAAGTAAATGTAATTCCTTATCTTTATTTTGGTCGGAATTGCTTAAAATGATATTGTATTTATACATTGTGGCAATATCTTCAATACCACGGGCTAATTCAGCGAAAAAGATATTGGAGATATCCGGAATGATTACCCCTACTGTTGTTGTTTTTTTACTTGCAAGTCCTCTTGCCACGGCATTTGGACGATAGCCTAATCTTTCAATAACCTCTAACACTTTTTTCCGGGTCACAGGTTTAACATTTGGATTCCCATTGACTACACGGGAAACTGTAGCCATTGATACATTGGCTTCTCTTGCCACATCATAAATTGTGATATTCACGTATAACACTCTCCTAAAACGTACATTGTTTTCTTTATTTTACAACAGCTTGTGTAAACTTAGTCATTTTTGTTTAATGTTTGTGAGGACATAAACAATCTTAAATATGTACTTAATGATACGATAAGATTAGTAAAGCCGCAATTGCATTTGTCAATATTTTTTTAAAGACTTTTATATTAATCAAAAATACCTTCTGCAATGAACCGCAGAAGGTAAAATTGTATATATTCCATATTAAATTTTCACAAAATTGGATGCAAGCAATTCGCTATAAAAATGGTCAAACTGTTCAAGATTCATTTGCTGCTGTGCATCAGAAAGGGCTACGGCAGGGTCCGGATGAACTTCGGCCATTACCCCATCAGCACCGATAGCAATCGCAGCTTTCGCGCAAGGAAGCAGCAAATCTCTTCTTCCTGTTGAGTGGGTTACATCGACCATTACAGGCAAATGGGTTTCTTGTTTTAAAATTGGAACCGCTGAAATATCAAGCGTATTTCTTGTTGCACGTTCATATGTCCTTATTCCACGCTCACAAAGAATGATTTGTCCATTTCCTTGTGCCATAATATATTCCGCAGCATTGATAAATTCCTCGATTGTTGCAGAAATCCCTCTTTTAAGCAGTACAGGCTTTTTAACGGCACCGGCAGCTTTTAACAATTCAAAGTTCTGCATGTTGCGGGCACCAATTTGAATGACGTCAATATAATCAATAGCCATTTCAATATCAGCTGGATTCACAATCTCACTTATAACTGCCATATCAAATTCATCTGCCACTCGCTTTAAAATCTTTAGGCCTTCTACCCCTAAGCCTTGGAAATCGTATGGAGAGGTTCTTGGTTTATAGGCACCGCCGCGTAATAGCTTTAAGCCTTTTTCTTTCATCGCTTTTGCGACAGTTGCTACCTGCTCATATGATTCTACAGCACATGGGCCAAAAACGAAGTGCTGCTTTCCATCTCCAATATTTTCACCCTTTAAGTTAACAAGCGTATTTTCTGGCTTCTTCTTTCTTGAGACAAGCAGTGCTTTTTCATGATCATCTTTTTGCAAATCTAATCCTGCTTTAAAAATTTCTTTGAAAAGATGATCGATGGTAGAATTTTCAAACGGTCCATCGTTATGTTCTTTAATCACTTCAAGCATTTTTCTTTCACGGACTGGGTCGTAACGATACACTCCTTGATTTCCTTTAACTCGTCCAATCTCTTGAACAAGCTGAGCTCTTTCATTAATAACCCTCAACAATTCTAAGTTAAGTTCATCTACCCGTGTCCTCAGTTGATCCAATTCATTATTGGTCATTATTCGTCCCCGTCCTTTCATTTGCAAATCATTTATCACCTAAGTACATAGATGTATTTTCTGGCATAACTAGATGATTTACAAGCATAAAGTTTTAAAGTTTTCAATTTTTTAATAATTAGGGTTTATTATAGCTGAAATGTATTCTCTTGTCACTAATTTTTTCTTTATCAATTAAACGCTTTTAAGTGCTAAAGCGACCAATCTATAATAGAGTATTATATGCTAATTTTCTCGATCTGTTCATCAACACACACTTAAATTTATAATTAAATGAGGATGAACTATTCACCCTCATTTTTTTAATTGTTTTTATTGAGTTCCACCGCTGGCACTTGCTAACGAACGATTGGTTATTTTCCAGTGTGAGGCATTCCATAATGGTTCTCCGTTTGCAAAGAGAATCGCTTGTGGGGACTCGTGCTTAATCTGAAATCTTTCCGCGATCTCGTTCGATAACGGTCGTGAATCTTGAACAGCTATATAAAACGTTGGAACCCCATGATTTTCATTGGAGAATTTTTCATACTCCTGATATGCTGCATGGCTAATTGGACATGTTAAACTGTGCTTCAAAAGGTAAAATTTGCTTTCATTTGCAATTAATTGATCAAATTGTTCAACGGACTCAATTTTTTCAAGCATGTAAAAACCTCCAATTAATAGATAAACGGTGAAGTAATTTTATCACTTCACCGTTTTTATCACAAATAATTAAATTTTTACCTTGCTCTCTTCTTCATCAAAAGCCTTTTGCGCCTCTTCTAATTTTCTTCTTATTTCGCTGCTGTCAAGGGGTTTGAGTTTAATCAATTTCTTCTTGGCTTCTGAAGCTTCTTTTGAGTTATGAATAGGAATGTAGATTAATTCCGATTCTTCCACTGTTTCCTCTGAATTCGCGGATTTCCCCTTTACCTTATTTAATAAGCCTGAAGATTGCTGTACGATTCCTTGCGAAAGCGAGGATGTTTTAGACATGAATTCATTACCCTTACTCATCACATTTTCCCGCAATTGACCAGACTTGTCCATAATTGAACCTGCTTGATTACTCAATGTAACCCGCAGTTCCTTGCCGGTCTTGGGAGCCAAGAAAAGTGCCGCAGCGGCTCCGACCACACCGCCGATTAACGCACCAAGTAAAAAGCTATTAGAAGACTCCTCATTGCGGCTTTGATTCGTATCTCTTGATTCATATTCTCTACTGGACATTTTATTAACCTCCTTTTTATTAGTGAGCCCTTACCCTTTGTTTTTCTTGTGAACTTACTTCCCCTTTTAATTGCTTTCTAGCCTGCCACTTATCCTTTAATTCAAGAAGAATATTACCCCATTGCACAATTTGTGAGATTTTCTCTTTACTCTCTTCTACCTGTTGATCAACAGAATTGGTAATGTTTTTAAGAGTTCCATTAAATTGTGAAACAGTAGTGCCTACATCCTTCACGGCTTCCACCACACTATTTAAACTTTCAGATTTCTGCTGAATATCTTCAGCAAGGGCATTTGTCTTTTGTAAAAGTAACGTGGTTTCAGTTGTTACGCCATCCAATTGTTTTTCTAAGCCCGTCAATGTGTTCGAAACACTAGTCAGTGTAACTTGAAGTGATTTGAGTGTTGTCGATAAGTAGATGACAAGCACAAAAAACGCAATTGCTATCAATGCTACGCTTAAATATAAAATAATTTGCATCGTGCACCTCCGCCTTAATTCTATCATTATGTATTACCCATCCAATAAGGTTATAAACCTCGCTCAATATCTTATACTACTTCCCTATTTCTGTCTTGTTTTCCTGCTATAAATTTAAAATTTTGTCCTAACTGTTTATTGTCATTTCAACTTTTCCGCTGGATTCGGGTACAATAGAAATGGAAGTTATTTTTGTTGTTGGAGGCGTTAGTGTGAAGGATCCTCGTATCGAGAAACTAGCAAAAAATTTAATTAATTATTCTGTTCAGCTACAAAAAGGTGAAAAGGTACTAATTGAAAACTTCGGTCTGCAGCGTGAACTTGTTACTGCCCTTGTCAATGAGGCCTATGCCGCAGGAGGTTACCCTTTTGTACTTTTAAAAGACCATCAGGTTGACCGTTCATTGCTATTAGGTGCACAAGAAGAACAATTTAGCCTGATAGCCGATTTTGAAGCAAATGTAATGAGTAAAATGGATGCATACATAGGCCTGCGCTCTGGCGATAACATCAATGAGCATGCAGATGTCCCGGATGAGAAAATGAAGATTCACGGCAATACGATTGGCAAAAAGGTGCACCGTGATATTCGTGTTCCAAAAACTAAATGGGTTGTTCTCAGATACCCAACCTCTAACATGGCTCAATTAGCAAAAATGAGTACAGAGGCATTTGAAAACTTTTACTTTGATGTTTGTAACCTGGATTACAGTCAAATGGACCAAGCAATGGACAGCCTTGTAGAATTGATGAACCGAACGGACAAGGTTCGCCTCACAGGACCCGGTACAGACCTCAACTTCTCGATTAAGGATATTCCTGCGATTAAGTGTGCCGGCAGATTAAATATACCAGACGGCGAGGTTTATACTGCACCTGTTCGTGAATCGGTTAATGGCGTGATCACTTATAACACCCCTTCCCCCTACCAAGGATTCACGTTTGAAAATGTGAAGCTTACATTTAAGGATGGCAAAATTGTCGAAGCAGAATCCAATGATACCAGCCGAATTAATAAAATCTTTGATACGGATGAAGGGGCACGTTATGTTGGGGAATTTGCGATTGGCGTAAATCCATTTATCCTGACTCCAATGCAAGACATTCTTTTCGATGAAAAGATTTGCGGCAGTTTCCACTTTACCCCTGGCCAATGCTATGATGATGCTTTTAATGGAAATCATTCGAATATCCATTGGGATATGGTCAATATCCAGCGCCCGGAATACGGCGGCGGAGAAATCTATTTTGATGATGTATTAATTCGAAAAGATGGCTTATTTGTATTGCCGGAATTAGTAGTATTGAATCCAGAAAATCTTAAATAATTGAAAAGGATGCCAGCGCAATGCCGGCATCCTTTTTATAAATTATGAAAGTTGCTTTTCATACGATTCCTGAAATTTTTGGATGTCTCCTGCTCCCATAAAAATAATCACACTGCGGTCATGTTCGTTTAATACAGCAGTATTTTCTTCAGAAATGATTTCAGCGCCGGTAATTTTTTCCTGCAAATCTTGGATTGTCAGCTTTCCATGATTTTCCCTCGCGGAGCCAAAAATCTCACATAAATAGGTTTGATCTGCCTGGCGCAAGCTTTCGGCAAAATCCTCTAAAAATGCCTGTGTCCGTGTAAAAGTATGAGGCTGAAAGACAGCAATAATTTTTCGGTCTGGATATTTCTGCCGGGCTGCCTCAATTGTTGCCTTAATTTCAGTTGGATGATGGGCATAATCATCGATTAATATTTGTGAACCAACACTTTTTTCAGAGAATCTTCTTTTTACACCTTGGAACGTTAATAAATGTTCCTTCACTATTTCTACATCAATTTCTTCGTAATGACATAAACCAATGACAGCTAATGCATTTAATACACTATGGTCGCCAAAAGTTGGAATCGAAAATGTATCATAGAAAGTATTGCGAATAAAAACATCAAAGGTCGTTCCATTAGTTGTTTTGACAAGATTTTTTGCCTGATAGTCATTTTCTTCGCCAAATCCATAGAAAAGAACGGGAACCTTCGCTTGAATTTTTTGCAGATGTTCATCATCACCATAAGCAAAAATCCCTTTTTTTACTTGGACCGCCATTTCCTGGAATGCGGAAAAAACATCATCAATATTGGCAAAATAGTCGGGGTGATCAAAATCAATATTTGTCATGATTGCATAATCCGGAAAGTACGATAAAAAGTGTCTCCTATATTCACATGCTTCAAATACAAAATACTCCGCACCTTCTTCACCTTTACCAGTTCCGTCACCGATTAAAAAGGATGTGGGCTTTGCACCTGCAATTGTATGTGCAAGCAGTCCTGTTGTGGACGTTTTCCCGTGTGCACCAGTAATAGCAATGCTTATAAAGTTTTGCATAAAATCGCCTAAAAAGCGATGGTACCGTACGATCGGAAGTCCCAGCTTCATAGCTTCCTGAATTTCTTCATGCGTATCAGGAAATGCATTTCCTGCAATAATGGTTAATCCCGGCTTGATGTTTTCCTTTTGAAAGGGAAGAATCGTAATCCCCGATTTTTCTAGGGCATCCTGGGTAAAAAAGTGCTTTTCGACATCGGAGCCTTGCACTTGAAATTTCATATCATGTAGAACTTGTGCGAGAGCACTCATTCCAGACCCCTTAATACCTACAAAATGGTAAATAGTCATAGAAGAACCTCCAACCAAACGTAATACTGTAAAACAGTATATGACATCTGTCTGTATTTGCTAATTGTCTTGAGAATCTCAAAAACGTTTAAGATTTATTTATCATTAATGAAAATCATTTAATTATTATACCATTGTTCTCTTATAAAAACTATTTGTTACTTTATAAATTACATACTCGAAGTTTATATCCACTTTATTATTTGTTCCAATAACTAAAGAATACAATGGTTTAGTGAAAATATACTAGTCGGAAATAGCCTCCAAATCCGCAGCTGTTATCAAAACGTCACGAGGTTTGCTTCCATTGGCACCCGTAATATAGCCGTTTTTTTCGAGCAGGTCCATTAACCGTGCGGCACGGTTATAACCAATTTTAAACCGTCTTTGCAAGCTTGAGGTAGAAGCGCCTCCTTGATCAACAATAAATTCACAGGCCTCAAAAAATAGTTCGTCTTCCTCTTCCGTAACTTGCGCTTTTTTAAGTAATTCTTCTTGCTCGAACAGGTATTCAGGCTCCCTCTGCTCTCTCACATGGGCAACAACCAGATCAATCTCTTCATCAGAAACATATGTGCCTTGTAAGCGTACTGGTTTTGATGAGCCATTTTCTAAAAATAGCATATCGCCGCGGCCAAGCAATTTCTCAGCCCCGCTAATATCAATAATCGTACGAGAATCTACCTGAGAAGAAACTGAAAAGGCAATCCGGGTAGGAATATTTGCTTTAATTAATCCGGTGATGACATCCACTGATGGTCTTTGCGTAGCTAAAATCAAATGAATCCCGCAGGCTCTAGCCTTTTGGGCAATCCGGCAAACTGCTTCTTCTACATCTGCCGGGGACATCATCATCAAATCAGCTAACTCATCAATAATAATCACAATAAACGGCAGTTTGTCTGAGTAGCGCTTATGCTTTATCGCCAGTTCATTAAATCGGCCAATATCGCGAACACCTGTATGAGCAAATAGCTCATAGCGTCTTTCCATTTCATCTACAGCCCATTTTAACGCCGCTGTTGCCGCCTTCACATCTGTGATCACGGGGCTGACTAAGTGCGGAATCCGATTATATGGTGCAAGCTCTACCATTTTAGGATCAATCAATAATAGCTTTACATCTTCTGGACGGGCCTTATATATCAAACTAACCAAAATAGAGTTAATGCAAACACTCTTTCCCGACCCGGTCGCACCTGCGATTAATCCGTGCGGCATTTTCTTCAAGTCGGTAACAATAGGGTTCCCGGCAATATCAAGACCAAGAACCGCCGTTAATGGTGAGGGAGAATCACTGAAAACACTGCTCCCGATAATTTCATTAATAAGAACAGGTCTTGACTTATGATTAGGCACCTCAATTCCAATCGTATGTTTTCCCGGAATAGGCGCTTCAATCCGGATATCCCTTGCGGCAAGGCTTAATTTTATATCATCACTTAAGTTTGTGATTTTGTTTACTTTTACACCTGGCTCTGGCTGTACTTCAAAGCGTGTAACCGACGGTCCTTGTGTCACATTGACAACACTTGCGCCGACATTAAAATTTCGCAATGTTTGATTTAAAAGCTCTTCTTGCTCAAGTAACCATCCCTGGTCACGGACCTCTGTTACCGGAGGGTTTAATAAATTTGATTTTGGCAGTATATAGGTACTATCATTCAAACTTTCGTTTTCATTATTTTCTAAAGGTTTTATAAGCAGATTAACTATTTCTACCGCTTTTTTCTCTTTTTCTCCGGCAGCTTTCTGTTCCATTTCCCTCGTTCGCTTTTTCTCTTCCCATTTTTGTTTATCCTGCTTTAGCATCATCACATTGAATGGCAACTTCGAACGTTTTTGGGCAGGTATTTCTGGGTCAGATACAATTTCAGGTTCGGGTTCAGGTTCGAGTTCGGATTCGAATTCAAGTTCGGGTTCGGTTTCCGGTTCAGGTTCGGATTCGAATTCAGGTTCGGGTTCAGGAAAAGACTCTTCCACTGCTTCAACTTGTTCCACATGTTCTTCAAGCAAGGTTTCTTCAGCTTGAAAAATTTCCTCTAACGCAGGAGAAGATGTTTCAATTAGAATCTCTGTTACGGAAGCTGGAGTTTCCACATCAGCCTCAATAAGATGATCAACCCCGTTTTCAAAATCCTCTTGTAAAAAACGGCTCAATTCATGCTCCACAATTGTATCCGACTTTTTTGGCCTATTAAAGCCAAAAACAGGAGAAGGAATTTCAGTTGGATGAAACGGTCCCCTTGATCTAGACACCTGTTCCTTCATTTTATTCGTCACTTCTTTTTTTACAGGCGTTACCAAAGGCTTTTCTGTTCGTCCTTGTTTTTCTGGAAGCTGCGCTGTTCTTTTTGGACGTACGCTTTCCTGCTTATCCTTTTGAAGGACCCTCGGCGGACGAGCTGGAAGATTACCGCCCTTAGGGTATTGATACGATATTCTCGTGTCCAAATCCTTTAAACTATCAATTTGATTTTGTGGTGGAAGGGTTTCCTGGTAGTGAGGATGTATCCTTACCTCGTTATACTCTTCTTCCTCATCTTTTTTAAACTTTTGAAAAAAGTTTTCGATCCAACTCAAAACTATCACTCTTTCTTTTTAAACTATTTTCTATTTTATCAGTAATTGATATTTTTTCGAGATAATTCTTTAGAATGAGTCGAAATATGTTCCAATTGGATATATACGGTACGTTTTCATGAAAAAAGACCACTTTTTGAGGTGATCCTTTTTCTGATCTTCTTCACTTATTTTTTCCTAATATAAAAATCGGTTCTAATTCCCCATCTTCGTAGTAAAAAGATAAAGCCGTGATTGGTACTCTTCCGTTCGTGAAAAAACTCATCGCCATCTGGGCAATAATATCATAGCCCCTATCATTACGAATATCAGCAATGATCAATACATCCTGATGTGGAACAGCAAGCACCATTTTCCCTGTAATCCGCTTTTCCATTTCATTTAAGAATCCCTTATTTAAGATCCTGCTGGCATCATATGCATCGTTGGTGTTAAGGAAATAAAAGGTATTTCCTGCCACATGATCCTCTTTTAATGGGGTTGAAAGCGACCTTACATTAAATAAGGCAATTTCCTTGATTCTGTTTGGAAGCCATCCTTCCTTCTGCATAATACGTTCATCTATCAGCCGATAGGTTTTCCCCATGTCAAGGGCATAGTAAATCTTAGTTTCAGCAGTATGTTCATCCATCAAAAATGGAATACCTTCTTCCGCTTCGGTTGGAAAGGAAGCAGAGCGAATGACAGGAAAGATCTTTTTCTCATGATCCGTTAACTGAATCGGATCCTCCATTGCCCGAAGCCCTTCTTCAACGTAATAAACTATCTCATCAATCGCCTTATCTTTTTCTATATTCCATTTTGCTATGATTCCAGGTAATGAAACCGTAATCCCCTTATTAACAATTTCGCTTTCGATACGGAGCTGATCTTTTTCCCGGTCATAAGAAATTACTCTGTCTTTCCCGGCCAAGCGCTCCTCTATTGCACGACGCATTTTTTTACTATCCATTTTCATATTTTAACCCACCATTTCTTGGAGCTGTATCTCCTATTGTACATGAAAAAAACCCCCATCTCAAAAGATAGGGGCGTTCACGTTTGATTATTTTAAACCTGAAATGAAAGCTTCAATTTCTTCCTGGGTTTTACGGTCTTTACTTACAAAGCGGCCAAGCTCTTTTCCGTTTTCATAAGCGATAAAGCTTGGAATGCCATATACGTCTACTTGTTGGCATAAATCAATAAATTGATCACGGTCCACATGAATAAACGTAAATTCTGTAAATTTAGCTTCAATTTCTGGCAGCACCGGTTCGATAAAACGGCAATCCCCACACCAATTTGCTGAAAACATAAAAATAGTTTTGGATCCATCACGAAGTTGTGCAAATTGCTCCATAGACTCTAAATTTTTCACACTTAACGCCTCCGATTGAAGATATACTCTTTGGTAAGATTCTTCTCAAATCATAACAGTCCCACAGCTTTTCAGTCCAATCATCTGCACATAATTTAGATTAGCTTTTATGTTATGATGCGATCCTTAACGTAGGATTATTCTTTCGTTTCTTGTGGATATTTCACTGAATTGACAATTTGCATCATCGATTTGGCATCCTCATTCAACTTACCAGTTTTGACTTGAGTCGTTATTTTGGCACCGCCAACACCGATCGTTACTTCATTCAAGTCGTCATCCTTCAACTGCTGAATGGTTAAAAATCCATATTTATTGTCATTCTTAAATGTTTCATTGATATCGAGCTTTTCATATTGATCAACAGTAGATTTATAAAGGACATCACTGGTCCTTTCCTCTTGCGGATTGATGAAAAGAATAAATATTTCAGAGCCATTTTGTAAAATAATATTGTTTGGAGATTGATCTTTTATGCTATAACCTGTTGGAAGATAAAAATGAATTTTACCACTTTTTTTATTTGTTTGTTTCTCCTTCTCATTAAACGTTGTTTTTACTGTATTAACGGCTGCTTTACTTTCCTCTTTAAATGATGGATTGTTGCATCCACTTATTAACAAAATCGCAAACATAAAAATGGTGATTATTTTAATAGTTTTCATTCAGATTTTCCGCCTCCTTACAAGATGTATAAAGTCCTATCTTCATCATACCTTCCAAAATAATCAAAAAACAAGACTTTTTGACGATTCTTGCTGTCGAAAAATCAGGATTTTTTTCCTAACTGCCTTGTTGATAGCGATATTGTCCAACTAATAGATTCGCCACATGTGTAAACATATCAACCCGATTAATCATGCCATTCGTAAAAATCCCAACTGCTCCTTCATGTTTCCTAACATTTTTCATTTTTGCAAAAATCTCCATAACCGGACCGAGTTCTTCTCCGGCTCTTAGCCTTACTGCAATTTCTTCGGGGAGAAGAAATCTTGCTCCGCCGGCAATAATCGGCTCCATGTTATGAGCGGCTAATGCTCCCCAATTGCAAAGCAATAGCCCGTGGCTCGTTTCCTGGACACCGCCTTCTAGTCCAATGCCAATGTCTCCATTACCTTGCTTTAACGCTCCTACAGCTCGATTGATGGCACCGCGGATGGTTTCCTCATCTGAAAACGGCTGCTCGCCTACATCAGAAGGAATATCGAGTGAAACAAACTCTGTTTCTTGGTCTGCGAAACTATTTTTTACAGCATTAATTTTTGCTGGATTTTTTGAACCGATGATGATTTTCATGATAGTCTCTCCTTTTTAACATCAAAATAGAGGCATGGTTAGTGCCTCCATTTTAATTAGCTATTTGCTTTAATTGTGTCTACTGTTGTTTGGTCACATGCTTTGACGAGTTTAACCAATAACTGTTTTGCCGCTGCGTAATCATCCACATGAATGATGGAGGCATGAGTATGAATGTAGCGCGAACAAATACCGATTACTGCACTTGGAACACCCTCATTAGATAAATGAACCCTTCCTGCGTCTGTTCCACCCTGTGAAACAAAATATTGATATGGAATCTTATTTGTTTCTGCTGTATCGAGAACAAACTCTCTCATTCCGCGATGGGTTACCATAGAACGGTCAAGTATTCGAAGCAATGTCCCTTTTCCTAATTGGCCAAATTCATTTTTATCACCAGTCATATCATTGGCCGGGCTTGCGTCCATGGCAAAAAAGATATCAGGTTTAATCATATTGGCTGCTGTCTGCGCACCTCGTAAACCGACCTCCTCCTGAACGGTTGCCCCGGAATACAAGGTATTTGGCAATGTTTCATCCTTTAGCTCTTGCAATAATTCAATCGCAAGTCCGCAGCCGTACCGATTATCCCAAGCCTTTGCCAAGATTTTCTTTGGATTTGCCATTGGGGTAAATGGACAAATCGGCAAAATCGGATCCCCTGGCTTAATCCCAATCCGCTTTGCATCTTCGCGGTTATCCGCGCCAATATCGATGAGCATATTTTTTATTTCCATTGGTTTATTTTTCTTTGAATCGTCTAACAGATGCGGAGGAATTGAACCAACAACACCTACGACAGGGCCATTCTTTGTCATAACTTGAACACGCTGGGCGAGAAGAACCTGACTCCACCAACCTCCCAGTGTTTGAAAACGGAGCATTCCATTATCAGTGATGGCAGTAACCATAAAACCGACTTCATCCATGTGCCCCGCTACCATGACTGCAGGACCACCCGCTCCTTTTTTCACTCCAAAGATACTGCCTAATTGATCCTGAATAATTTCATCTGCGTAAGGAGTCAATTGTTCCCGCATAAACTTTCTTACTAAATGTTCATTTCCGGGTGCGCCCGGAAGCTCGGTTAATGTTTGAAAAAGCTTTAAGGTCTGTTCGTTCATAAAAAGGCTCCTTTTAATCTATTTATGTATATTTCCATTTTACAGAAACTTTTTATTGGTTACCAACATTTCATTTTCTGTAATAATTTCTTCTCCCAGTCAAATACGTTATACTGAGAAGAGATACCTTTTAAGTAATCTTTTCCAAATTTGGGGGTGCAATAGATGAACTGGAAGTCATTTTTACTTGGTGCCGCAGCGGGGGTAATCAGCGGCTACGTAACAAAAGAAATCTTAAACAAAAAAACAAAAGTGTCACCTGAAAAAGTATTAGAGCATGTAAAAAAGCAATTTAAACAACATGGGCCAATCAGCGGCTCATGGATTCATATGGCAGCTGAACCGTATCAAAAACAGCATTTGAACTATCAGGTTTATAAAGGCGGCATTTCTAAACAAAATGATGGTGCAAATGAACAATACGAATTTATTGCGGATGCATCCACCGGAACCATTTTGGATCTGCGTTCGTTAACAGAAGAGCTGGTTTAAAAGATAAAAATAGCCGCATTATCATGATACGGCTATTTTTATCTTATCTTTCTCTTTTAATGCTTTCCACTATTTCTTTTCCATCCTGTCCCCATTTAACAGCCCGGTAAAAAGCATCATGATAAAAGGTAAACCAGGCGTTTTTTGCTAAACCGAATGGCAGCCATTTTTCCTTTGCCGCAATCGAATCCATTGGGTAATCATCGTAAGCCATAACCCATAGTACATTCTGATGGGCATGTGTCGCCATCAGGTCTGCCATGTGAATAGACATTTCGCCCTGATCCTCGATGATCAAGATTGAATGTCCATTACTATGTCCGCCTGTATGAATCATTGTAATGGCTCCGAAATTCCACTTTTCCTCAAAAGGAATCACTTGTGTTTCGATTGCCTGCCAATTTTCTTTCCAATATGTATTTTTCGAACGGACATTAGGCTGACGCATTTCGTCCCATTCTACTTGAGAAGTAATAATTTTTGCATTTGGAAAGGTTGAAACATACTTGCCGTCCACAAGCTTGGTCAAGCCGCCAACATGGTCAAAATGCAAATGTGTCATTAGTACATAGTCAATCATTTCAGGATGTAACCCAACTTGAGCTAATGATTCCTCAAGCTCCGATTCTCTTGTTACACCATAATTTCTTAACTGTTTGTCGGTTAATTTTCCTTTTCCTATGCCAGATTCGACTAAAAGATTTTTCCCTTCCATCTGGATTAAAATAGGGTCTGTTGGCAGTTCAATTTGGTTTTTTTCATTTGCCGGATACTTTTTCGACCATAATCCCTTTGGGACCACGCCAAACATAGCACCGCCGTCCAAGTTTGTTACGCCTCCCGATAACCAGGTTAATAAAACGTTTCCAACTTTTAATGTCTCCATTCTCCATCTCCTCCATTTCACTCATTTCTCTATAATTTTAACATTGTCTAAATTTTGAAGAAACAAAAAAAGGACAGTTCATCATTTGAACTGCCCATATGTTTAGTTTTGATATTTTACCTCGCAGCGATAAATCCGATTGCCTTGCTCGGAAAATTTCTGCTCGTATTCGGTCATGATGTTTCCTTCATAACCACTTTGATGAAAATCGAGGCTTACATATTTTAATAATAAACCATAAGCGGAAAAGCTCATGAGTGAGTATTCAAATAAACCTTGATTATCTGTTTTAAAATGAATTTCGCCGCCATCGACCAAAATATCTTGATAAAGTTTTAAGAAATCTTTATACGTTAATCTTCTTTTCTCATGGCGGACTTTAGGCCATGGATCTGAAAAGTTCAAGTAAACCCGATCCACATCATTTTTAGTAAAATACTTTGCTAAATCAGCCGCATTGACGTTCAAAAGCTTTACATTTGGTAAATCAGCCTCAATTAAACGATCCAATGCTGCTACGATGACACTGTCATATAACTCAATTCCCATATAATTAATGCCGGGATTCGCTTTTGCCATCTCGGTGATAAATTGACCTTTTCCTGTACCGACTTCGATATGAAGCGGCTGGTCTTTTTCAAAAACCTCATGCCATTTTCCTTTGTGCATTTCGGGATTGGCGACGATAAATTGTGGATGCTCTTCTAATTTCTCCTTTGCCCAAGGCTTATGTCTAAGTCTCATTGTGACACTCCTAATCAAATTTTCCTTCCAAACATAACATGCTGACCATTTTCATGACAAGCTAA
Source organism: Neobacillus sp. 19 (assembly GCF_049463095.1). Taxonomy (NCBI): domain Bacteria; kingdom Bacillati; phylum Bacillota; class Bacilli; order Caryophanales; family Bacillaceae; genus Neobacillus; species Neobacillus sp. 19. The sequence continues at coordinate 41,713 of NZ_JBMPZU010000050.1, forward strand.
ATTTAATGGAAAAAAGGTTAAAGCATAAATAGAAAAAGAATTCACATCCTAAGGTGAATTCTTTTTTTCATTTCCACTGAAAGGGTGTGCTTTTATGCCATTAAGTCACGATGACCAAGTTACATTATTGAAAGATATCTTAAACAATCATCAAACAGACTGCTGCGGATCCGTTGCAGAATGTGAACAGCTCGAACGCTTAATTAAATCGCTGATGGTCAACACTCAAGTCGATCAAAATGTGAAAAACATCTTACAGGAGGTCTACCATTACAGCCAGCACGGTTCACAGACTGCCGATTTAGACCAGCATATTTTATCAAACCAAGAAAACTTATCCCAATGGGTAAGCGATATTGGTCAATTTTCATAAGAAAAGCGCAAACGCCTTAGAGGATTTCGTTTATAAACCGAATCCATTTATTCATTTCTTCCAGACGGTTCTTATTTTTATACCATTGAATGGAAGATAAAGTTTGAATCGTCACATACCATTTCATTCTCAGCTTTAGATGGTCTGTCAGCTCTTTTCCGTAGAGTGTAAGCCAATCCTGCCAGTTTTTTTCAGGAATGTACCAATAGAGGAGCAATCCCAGGTCGATGGCGGGGTCGGCAATCATCGCCCCGTCCCAATCAATCAAGTACAGCTGGTTGTCATCAGAGAGCAGCCAGTTGTTATGATTGACATCCCCATGACAAACGACTTTTTCATCGCAATAAATGTGCATGGCTTCCTTTTTTAGAAAGCTCATTGCTTTCTGTGATTCCGGTAAGGTAATAACCTCATCATCCAATTCGGATATTACCGATTGCAAAATAGGCTCCGGAAGTAAGGGTGAATGTTCAATCCGGCTTAACATGCCAAGCATTGGCTCCGAACAATGAATTTTCTTAAGCAATCTTGCAACATTATCTTGGTTCATTTCTGACGGCGTTAATTCTCGGCCAGGAAGCCATTGCTGCGCTGTGATTACATCTCCATTTTCCAATCGTTTTGTCCAAACTAGCTTTGGGACGATTCCTTCTGCTGAGAGTACTGCAAGGAATGGAGAGGAATTCCGCTTTAAAAAAAGCCTTTGATCTTCATATTCCGCATAAAAGGCTTCTCCCGTTTTGCCTCCAGCGGGGGTAATTTCCCACTCTTGTCCTAGTAAATGTTCCAAAATTGCTCACCTTCAATTTATGCCGTTCTATTGGGCTTTTTCCCCAGACTAAAGAGGTAAAACCTGTGCTGCCGAAAGGTTTTAATTTAATCACCATTATTTCAATAGCTTTTTTTAAATAAAAAAAAGCTATTGAAACCATTGCACACAATAGCCATCTTAATAAATTTTATCTCCAATTGCCTTTTTTCGTCAAGTCATCTTGAAAAACTATTTTTTTAATAAAACATTCAAAGAAATAGGTTCCATCGTAATTTCTCCCACTAGCATACATTCCTTGGAAGAAATTCCTGCATATTCATGATTAGCCAACACTGACCATTCTCCATCTGGAAGGTGAATATTTTTTTTCTTATTAGAAGGATTAATCATGAGAATAACTTCTCTATTATTCATTTTATACAGACAGCCTAACACTGGAGCAGTTAATGATAATGGATGAATATGGGAACGGATTTCATCAGACGTTCGCATCCGGAAACACGAAAATGCTTTGCGAATTTGAATCAAACCTTTAATATATTCCACATTTTCGATAAATTGGATTTTGCGTTCCCAATCAAGCTGGTTTATTGAGTCAGGAGAACGGTAGCTGTTTCCCTCTCCTTGTTTTGTACGGAAAAATTCCTGTCCGCTATGAAGGAATGGTATACCTTGAGATAAAATAACAATACCTGTCGCAAGACGATGGTATCTCATACAGATCTCAGGCTCCTGATCAGGAAAGCAGGCTTGAAGTTTATCCCACAGCGTATGGTTATCATGACATTCAACATAATTCACAGATTGGCTGGGTTCATTAAAAAGCCGAGATCCTTTCTTAGTCAAGCCGATACTTCCTGTTATTACATCTATAGCAGCATCCAGGTGATGCTCATTCCCTAATGCGTACCCTTTTGCAAACAAATTAAATGTACTCCCTTTAATGGTGTCACGAAATTTATCATTGAACTGGCCAATTTGCGGAATTTTTGCCTGATTGACAATGGTTGCCTTTTGTTCAACTGGAAGTGGTGTATTCAAGCTCCATCCTTCACCAATGATAAGCGAGCCTTTCTTGATACTATCGCACGCTTTCCTCACCTCCATCATTGTTTCCACATCTAAAATTCCCATAAGGTCAAACCGAAAGCCATCTATATGATACTCTTCCATCCAATAGCGAATGGAGTCAACAATAAATTTTCTAACCATTCTTCGTTCTGAGGCGATATCATTTCCCACACCTGTACCGTTTGATGGCAGCCCCATTTCATTATGACGAAAATAATACCCGGGAACCACCTTTTCAAACGATGAATTCTCACGTATAAAGACATGATTATACACCACATCCATGATGACACGGAGCCCGCTTGAGTGAATTTGATCAATTAATTTCTTTAACTCATTGATTCGTGAATAAGGGGCAGATGGGTCTGTAGCATAACTTCCCTCGGGAGCATTAAAATGGAGAGGATTATAGCCCCAGTTATAGTCTTTATTTGGATGCAATTCATCGACACCGGCAAAATCATGGAAGGGGAGGAATTCAATATGGGTGATACCCAATTCTTTCAAATAAGTTAACCCCGTGGAACTGCCATCTTTCCCTTTCGTGTCCAGTTCCGCTGCTCCAAGGTATAGTCCCTTATTCTGGATTCCACTGTTTTTATGGATGGAAAAATCTCTTATATGTGTTTCATAAATAATGGCATCGACAGGGTGCTCGATTGGCGGTAAATCATGTCTAGGCCTGTTTGAATTTTCGAGGTTCACAATAACTCCCAGCTCTCCATTGGCTGTTACCGCCTTGACATATGGATCCACTACCTCCCGCCATTCTTGATTCACAAAGACCAAAAAGCTATATTGGAAAGTGTCTAAATCACGATTGACCCCAACAGACCAAATACCTCGATCTTCTCGTCTCATCTTGACAATTTCCGAATACTGGCCCGCCGGCGGGCGTAATTTTAATTTGACTCCTGTCGCGGTCGGGGCCCAAAGCTTAAATTGAGTTTGCCCCCCCTGAAAGGTCACCCCGAGATCATTGCCATCATAATAGAACGCTTCATCAAATGCCTCCGTTCTAATCACGGCCCCGATTTGGAGATCCGTCTTCCCTCCATGTTCATCAACAATCCAATATTGCTGTCCAAATGCAATATCTCCTTTAAACTGGCAAATATATTTATGATTATGTTCTATTTCGGTCTGCTTTAAGATTTGCAGTGGTGTCTTCACAGCATCAGCCATCATATAGAAAGAAGATGACTGGCCATGATGATAGGAATGCGGAAGAAGAATCGTAATGATATTCATTTCATCTAAGTAGGCAAGAAACTTCCTATCAGCAGAAATCATTCGAATCCCTCTCCTTCAGATTAATTTCTTCCGTTCCGCGTCTTCTTGTTAACACCTTCAAAATTTTCGGTTGAAGGCGGATTGTTAGTGGGGTGCTGCCAATATGTTCCCCATCTGCGTGAACAAATAAAGAGGCGGGGGATTGAATCGAAATAACTCTTCCCCTAAAGGTTTTTACTTCTTTAAAATGGATATGCTTTCCCCAAAAAACACTTATAAAAACAAGGAGCAGCTTCAGTCGTGATAACTGATGGACAACGGTAATGTCAAAAGTCCCATCATCCGGCACAGCATTTGGAGCAATTTTCATCCCGCCGCCATAAAAAGGCTGGTTAGAAATGGTTACAAACCATGTTTGTTCAAATATATGCTTATTCCCGTCAATTGATAAATCAATTGTAGTAGTTTTATAAGTAAATAATTTTTTTAACAAAAAATAAACATAAACCAGCCTGCCTAGTGAAATCCTATTCAACCATGCCTTTATCCGTGATTGATTCACCTCATAGGATATTACGGCATCGAATCCGGCACCCATATTATTTATAAAAAAGTGCTCTCTTGCATCCCCAGCTTCCGCATTCGTCACTTTCCCGATATCGACTGGCAATGCCTTCTGCTTCCTCAGTCGAAGTATCACGTTCAACGCTTCCAGCGGATCCGCAGGAATGTGATAACCCCTTGAAAAATCATTGCCAGAACCACCGGGAATAAAGCCGAGGGTGATATGCTTTTCTTTGACAACCCCATTCAACACTTCGTTTATAGTTCCGTCCCCGCCAACAGCAATAATCAGTTTTTGCTCCTGATTCTTTGCAGCAATTTGGCGGGCTAGTTTTTTAGCATGTCCGGAATATTCAGTAAAAAATGCTTGATAGGGTATTTGTTCCATCATTAGTTGACTTTCAATTCTCTCCCATATTTTAAGGCAGTAGCCGTTCCCTGCTTTTGGATTAATGATTAAGAAAATTTGCTTCATATGACCAACCTTTTATGTTTGTAATGGGTAAAGTGTTATTGCTTCGTATTTTGGCGATTGATTAAGATGTGTTTGATATAAAACAACCTCATTTGCTTGAAAGGGAAGCGGTTCAGGCTGTAACTCATTCCAAATTTCTAGCTGCCCCAGCTGAAAGGACTCGTCTCCCATCCACTTCCTTGCTAATGTGATATGCGGACGGAATGGTCTTGTTTCCAGTTGAAAGCCCGCCTTCACACAGGCTGAGAAAACCTTTTGTCTAATTTCTCTCAGCTCACTGTTCTCCTCAGTATCCGCCCAAAAAACACGTGGCGCATCTTCCCGGCCGAAAACTCCAAGTTTATTAATTTTCAATTTCAATGCATGGGCATCCCTTAAAGCCTCTTTCACGTTGTCTTCTGCAGCAGCCAACTTTTCAGGATCAGCAGCACCTAAAAAGGCCAAGGTAATATGCAGATCCTGATGGTGTACCCATCTGCCAAAAGGAAGGGCCCCCTTCATCCTCCCAATATGATCTTTGATGATTTCTTTCGCTACATTAGGAATTTTTACGGCAAAGAAAAAATGGGTTCGTTGATCCATTGTATGGTTCAGTCCTTTACTTAATTTTAGTCTATTTTCACCGAATTGTATCCCTTATCAAACATTAGAATGGATGATTTTTTTATGTAAAGCTGTGTTAAACTTGGCTGTTGAATTCCGCTCCAGGCACTTCGCTTTCCGCGGGCGTGACGGGGAGCCTCCTCGTCGCTTCGCTCCTGCGGGGTCTCCCCTGCCCCGTACTCCCGCAGGAGTCTTCGTGCCTTCCGCTCCAATCAACAGTTTTTAAAAAATAACAATGACCTTTAACACAGCCTTATGTAAAGAAAAAGACGTGCAGGAGGGGGTCCGAAAGCTACGTCTTTTTCCGTTTTTATTTATTCTGTTTTAGCTAATTCGAAAATGGCTTGTGCGTAAATGGCTGTTGCTTTGAGTAAATCTTCTATATACATATATTCATCTTTTTGATGGGCGATATCCGGTCTTCCTGGAAATAATGGACCAAAGGCGACTCCAGCGCTGAGTGAACGTGCATAAGTCCCACCGCCAATTGCAATTAATTCCGCTTTTTCCCCTGTTTGCTCTTCATATACTTTTTTCAAGGTTTGAATTAGGAATTCCTGTTCATCGACATGATGTGGTTTTGAGTCTGAAAAATTCTCAATCCTAAAGCCCTCATTTGGTATTAGTGCATCTAGTTTCGCCTTGGTTTCTTCCATTTTGCTTGTAACCGGGTATCTGCATGTCATTCCGATCCTTCCGCCTGCTTCAGGTGTAAAGCTCAGCTTTCCAGGGTTAATCGTTAATTCACCAGAAATTTCATCTGAAAAGGCCACACCAAGGTTTACACCCCTTGAATCGTCAAAGAAATACCGCGATACGAATTGGAAATATTGAGCCGCTCTTACATCTAAGGACTGCTTAGAAAGAAACTCCGCTAAGAACAAGCCGGCATTTTTTCCATTTCTCGGTTCCATTCCGTGTGCAGAAACACCAATTACCTCGAAAATCAGTTCCTCATTCTGAGCGTGGTAATTATATTCCAACTCCACTTGTTTCATAAAAGCGATAAATTGCTGTACCACCTCATCTTGATGTTCCTTTACAAGGATGATGGCTTTAGCATGATCCGGAACCATATTATACCTTTTTCCGGAAACAAAGCTTACCACCTTTAAATTGGCCTCATCCGAGCTCTCAAGTGACCCATGCTGTACCATATCAAAATCAGCAATTCCTTTTTCGGCATTAATAATCGGGAAATCAGCATCTGGGGCAAACCCTAAAGTCGGCATTTCTTCGTGCTTAAAATAATGCTCGACACAGCGCCAATTGCTTTCTTCGTCAGTACCAATAATCATCCGGACACGCTTTTTCAGCGGTAAGCCAAGTTCTTTCACAATTTTCATGGCATAATACGCAGCCATTGTTGGACCCTTGTCATCCAGTGCACCGCGGGCATAGATTTTCCCATCACGAATTTCTGCTCCAAACGGATCACTTGTCCAGCCATCACCCTCTGGCACTACATCTACATGGCAGAGAATTCCCAGTAGTTCTTCTCCTTCACCAAACTCAAGGTGACCTGCAAGATTGCCAACATTTTTTGGAGTAAATCCATCTTTTTCACCCAAGTTAAGCATGAAATCAAGCGCTTCCTTCACCCCTTGTCCAAGCGGGGCATCATCAGTAGTATTTTCCTCATCTAAAATACTTTTAATATGTAATAATCCTTGCGTGTCCTTAATTAGGGCATCTTTTCTTTTTTCTACTTCACCCATCCAATTAATTTCAGTCATTTGAATAACCTCCTAATATGTATGTGCTTCTTTAACAATATCATTTCTCCAATTATCTTAGCAATTAACATTCCAAACGGATGAACAAGCTTAAATTAAATATTTTAACTAAAAATTCAAATAATTCATCATAAACCAAACACCTAAAGCCATAATCTATAGTAAGAGAATGATAAAGGAGGCAAAAAGCCGAACAATAACAGAAAACTTTGAAGATTTTTTTGTGATTTTCACTATAGTGGTAGAAATTTTCAGAAATTGTGGGTACAATAAGGTTAGATGTATGACATCTAGGTACTCACTTCATGATCCATCCTAAAAAAGGAGATGGCTGCGCGGAAAAGAAAACTACATATTCTTGAAGAGTAATCTTCAAACAGGCTGTCGGTAGAGGGATTAGACTTGGTTTTAAAAAAGGATAGGGAGTGGTTCTTTGAAACCTTCAACTAACCGGATGTTAAACCGCATCAAATGTATCTACATGTTTATTCGTAATAACGGCACTGTCACGACGCAAGAACTTGTAGAGGAATTTGGTATCACTCCTCGCACCATACAACGAGATTTAAATGTCTTAGCCTATAATGACTTGGTCATAAGCCCAAGCCGCGGAAAATGGACGACTACACAAAAGAAAGTGAAGATGTCATCATAACACAAAATAGAGAGACTTACGCATAGAAAGCACACGGGATTCACAACCGTGTGCTTTTGTTTTTTTAGGGATTGTAAGCGATTACTCCAATTGACAGGTTTAAAAAATATGATATATTAGTATAAGAATTCTTTAGCGCTTAAAAGCGTTTAAGTAAAATAGAAAAGTAGGTTGGGACATCATGGAGAATAACCATCAGAATTTACACAAGGGGCTATTACCAAGGCATGTTCAATTCATTGCCCTGGCGGGTATGATTGGAACGGGGATATTTAAAGGCAGCTCTGACACGCTAAATATTGCCGGGCCCAGTGTCGTTATTGCCTACTTAATTGGCGGGCTTTTGCTATTTATTATTATGGCGGCATTAGGGGAAATGGCAATAGCTTTTCCAAATATGAATGTTCAACATCTCGTAAATAAAGCATTTGGGTTTCAAGTATCGTTTCTCGTCGGATGGCTTTACTGGATTAATTGGATCATTGTAACGGTGGTTGAATTATTAGCTGCGGGGAGTTTTCTGCAATTCTGGTTCCCGCAGATTCCGTTATGGCTGTTAAGTTTACTATGTGCCGTAATTATTGTAGGCATCAATTTATTTCAAGTAAAATACTACGGTGAACTTGAATTCTGGTTCGCCGGCATTAAAATTATTGCCTTAATAGCTTTTATTATTTTAGGCTGCTTCCTTCTTTTGGGTTTGATTCCTAGCACTGTTGAGGATCCATTGTCGAACTTTACCGCACATGGCGGATTTTTCCCGCATGGTTTGGGCGGTACATTCAGTGCCTTTTTAGTTGTGATGTTTTCATATGGCGGAGCCGAATTAATCGGGGTAGCTGTAACCGAAACAAAAGATTCGGAACGCGTATTGCCGAAAATTATTAAATCTGCCGTGTGGCGTGTCATCATCTTTTATATTTTTCCAATTCTTATTATTTGCGGCATGATGCCTTGGGACAAGGTTTCTGGTGCTGACAGCCCTTTCGTACAGGTGTTCAGCAGTACGGGACTGCCTGGGGCAGCACATATTATGAATTTTGTACTTTTGACTGCGGTACTTTCGGCCGCCAATTCCGGTATTTATGCGACATCAAGGACATTGTTTTCAATGGCCCAAAGCGGTGTGGCACCGAAAGGATTAGGAAGGGTTTCAAGTAAGGGGATTCCATTAACAGGAATCATGATTACAAGTGCCTGTATTTTAGCAGGTGTATTCTTGGCTTACTTAACGCCGAGCGAGGTTATCAGCTATCTTATGACCATCCCTGGATTTACCGTCATGATCATTTGGATCAGCATTTGTGCGGCACAGTTAAAGCTGCGTCCGCTCTACAAAGCTCAGCCTGCCTTTCGGGTAAAATGGTTCCCTTATACAACCATTTTCGCAATTGTTTCCTTAAGCGTCATCTTCATTGGATTTTTATTCAATCCTAATAATGTAATTGGAACCACAGTTAGTATCATAACAATTGGATTTCTCATGATTCTTTCTTTTTTTAATCGAAAGACAGGGGCTAATAAGATTACTGCTTAAACGGTCGGCAAATTTTTGCCGGCCGTTTTTTATTAGCATTTGTTGCTCTGGTCATTTATTTTTCCTTTTCATCCGACTCCACATACCGTTTTAGGGCGGTCAGCTTATTTTCCCAAAATAGTTCAAAATACTGAAGCCAGTCTTTTAATTCAACTAGTGGTTCCGGCTCTAGCTTGTACCTTGTTTCCCGGCCGACTTTCCGCTCTTTGACCAACCCGGCATCAGCTAATACTCGGAGATGCTTAGAAACGGCCGTCCGGGTCATCGGGAAGTGTCCGCAAATCGCAGTAACAGGCATCTCTTCTTTACTTAGAAGTTTCAGCAATTTTCGCCTAGTTGGATCGGCAATTGCCTGAAAGACATCATGCTTTGCGGGAGTTGCAGCCATTTATGCCTCAACATATCCTTGCAATTTTTTCACAAGACCTGCCCAGCCCTGATTCATATTGTCGCGAATTGGAGTGTGCGGAGCACCAAACTCAGTAACTTTGTTTGCATCCCAGCCGGAATGAATCATCGTAAATTCTGTTTTTCCTTCCACTTCTTTTAATTCAAACGTCAGTGTCCAATCTTTTCCCCACTTAAATGAAAGGCTATTAGGCGGATCGACTTTCGTTACTTTACATGGTGACATCCCAAATTGACCGGCATTTAAATGAAATTCATGTCCTTCAACCGGCTCCATATCATTCGGCATGAACCAGGCAGCTAGGCCTTCTGATGTCGCAACAGCATTCCAAACTTTCGAAATGGGTGCATTGTATACTAGAGTATGTCTAATATCCGGTAATGTTTGTGTTTGATTTTCCATTTTAATAGCTCCTCTTCATCTTATAAATATGTAACCATTTGGTTTCACTTTAAAATAATATAACACCATTTGGTTTCATGTCAAGCATTAAATAAGTGACTCTACATTAAGTAAAGTCACCGTAAAAATCGCTTTTCATTCAACTATTTTGTCTATTGACCGCTGGATAACAACGCTCGGGCGATTCCAACAAAGTACTCGGATTCACGAATGATGTGATTTAATACCACTTTTGCGGTATGATTGCTGCTTACCGCTTGGCTATGTGTTTTTATTTGCTCACATAGTTGAATAAACGATTCACTCTCCTCCAGGCAATAAGATACGAGTTGGAGCACTTGCTGATACAATTGATCCGATACCTGTGAACCGGAGCGAATTACGGATTCAATGAAACTGACAACCTGCTTGTGTGTTTTCCCAAGTGCTTGCTCCCATTTTTTTAAGGCATCGACAAATTCTGGCTCAAGCCCTGACACCAGCTCTCGGATGACAACCGTGTGTTCCTCTTCTTGGTGCTTCCAAAATTCTGCTTCATCTAATATCCGCAGCGGCATTTGCGGGCCATAGTAAAATTGCATAGTCATCCCCCCATCATCTAGTCATTTCAATGTATGGGATGGGCTATCAAAATATGCTTTAATCGATAACTTCCAGCTCTATTTTGGCAATATGTTACAATAGATAAAAATAAGAGAGGAAAAAAAGTATGTTAAACACGCAATATATACGAAGTATCAAATTGAGTAGAGATGAAATCCCTTCTTTTAATAAGTACCCTTTCAATCTGCCTATCTTGAAGACATTGGACGAACTCTCATTTCATCCTAATGTAACATTTCTTATTGGTGAGAATGGAATGGGTAAATCGACTTTACTTGAGGCAATTGCTGTGTCGTTAGGGTTTAATCCAGAAGGTGGATCTATTAATTTCAACTTTTCTACATATGATTCTCATTCGATGCTAGGGGATTATCTTAAAGTTATAAAAGGAATTGATAAACCGAGGGATGGATTTTTCTTGCGGGCGGAAAGTTTCTATAATGTGGCATCTAATATTGAGGAATTGGATAAGCAAGGCGGAGGCCGGCCAATTATTGATTCCTTTGGCGGAGTATCCCTGCACGAACAGTCACATGGTGAGGCTTTTTTTGCTACATTCCTGCATCGTTTTGGCGGAAATGGCTTATACATTTTAGATGAACCTGAAGCGGCGCTCTCACCGCTAAGGCAAATGTCGATGCTAACGAGAATTCATGACCTGATTAACGAAAATTCCCAATTTATCATCGCAACCCATTCCCCAATCATCATGGCATATCCAGATGCAAAAATCTTTGAATTTACCGAAGATGGAATGAGGGAGAGCACACTTGAAGAAACAAACCACTATCGGATTATGAAACAATTTTTTGATGATAAAAGTAGAATGCTTCATCATTTATTAAATGGATAATTCACGCCCAAAAAGAGCGCTGATTGATCTGCGCTCTTTCATTGTACAATATTCTTTCCATAAAAGATTTCATCCATCTCAAGCTTTAATCTCTCAGTGATTTCAATATGCTCATCCGGGGTTAACTTATCTTTTGTATAGCCAAACAAATAGTTATTTAAATCAAATTCGCGCAGCTTACACTTTGTGTGGAAGATATGCTCTTGATAGACATTGACGTCAATCATATCAAATAATTCACCGACGTCCTCCGGGATATAATTCTGAATCGAGTTAATCTCATGATCAATAAAAAGCTTGTGCCCCGTTTTATCCCTTGTAAAGCCGCGGACACGGTAATCAATTGTCATGACATCGGTCTCAAATGCACGGATTAAATAATGGAGAGCCTTAAGCGGCGATATTTCTCCACAGGTAGAGACATCAATATCCGCCCGAAACGTGCTGATACCTTCATCGGGGTGAAATTCCGGATAGGTATGCACCGTAATATGACTCTTATCCAGCTGCATCACCACTGATTCAGGCAGCGGTCCTGGGGATTCCTCGAATGATTCTGACGGGGCATTAGCGACAGGTCCCTCTGACACCAACATTGTTACACTCGCGCCCGCCGGCTCAAAATCCTGACTGGCTACATTTAATACATGGGCACCGATAATATCAGAAACATGCCTTAAAATTTTTTGCAATCTTTCTCCACTGTATTCTTCATCAATATATTTTAAATATGCTTCTCGCTCTTCCCTCGTTCGTGTAAAACAAATATCGTACATATTAAAACTTAACGACTTCGTCAGGTTATTAAAGCCATGTAACTCAATGGCCTCCTCATGTGTAAGCTTCATGTTTTCTTCCCCCTTCGTATCCTAAAACCTATTTAGCCTTTATAGTACCCATTGTTATACTCGGTTACTTATTTTTTCAAAAAGAAGTTAATTTCATCATATTTCCCGCCCTCTTGAGGAAAATAATTGAAGGTCTTCTTTGAGGAGGTGAAAGGATGAAAAGGCAGTTTTGTATTTTATTTATTTTTCTAATATTGGTGCCAAGCGGCTTAGTGACTGCGGAGCCCGTTAATGAGAATAATGTAAAGGTTGCTTTTGTCAGGGATGGCTTTCTTTGGACAAAAATAAATGGCAAGGAAGAAAAAGTAACGAAGGAGGCAGCAAGGTATGACTATCCTCCCCAATGGTCACATGACGGAAAATGGATTGCTTATCAAGTTGAAGCAAAAAAGAAACTTAATCCGAACACTGAGTTCCAGACAGAAATATGGGTGTACAATCTCGCAACAAAAAAGCACAAACAGATTACCATTGACGGAAACAACCCTAAATGGTCGCCAGTAGAGAATATTCTTGCCTTTAAAAGCGGCGGTGTCCTGAATGTTTCCAACCTTGAACACTTTTATAATATTGCATTAGGTGTCGGAGATTATAGCTGGTATCCTGATGGCCGCTCTTTTATTACAGCTTCGGGTGCTAACCTCAGACCAGACGGCTGGACAAATCCGGTTCTTTTTCAAATCGGTCTTGAAAGGGATTTATCTAAAACCACCAGTCTAACAAAAAATGTGAAGAAACTTTATACCATTCCAAGTGAACTAAAAAAAGGGAATATCAGCTTACTGGCGATCGATGCCTATAAATTCCAATTCTCCCCTGATGGAAAGTGGATCTCCTTTGTGGTCAGTCCAACAGCTTCCTGGTCAATGGACAGTAATTTGGTTTGCGTAATTTCGTCAGATGGTAAAAATTTTGAGCCAATCGATGAAATAAATGGGGATTCCATTGTAAAGTGGGCATTTCACAAAGATCGTTTAGGCTATATTGCCGGTGGCGGCAGAATAGTCTTTGGCTTTAAAGATAAGGATATGAAAGTTACTGATCTTCCTGCTTTTAAATCCATCAGCCTTACACCGCCAAAGTTCGCGGAACTCGGATTTACGTGGACGGATGATAATTCTTTAATCGTTTCAAGGGTTAAAGAAAGTGCGTGGTCTAATGATGCCATGAAGCGGCCTGACCCTTCCTTATTTTTGATAAAAATTGGGGAACCAAAGCAATCTCAAATTTCTCATCCGCCGAAGGACTTTGGTGATTATAATCCGGTATATCTACCATCCGTCAATACATTAACATGGTTGCGATACACTGATCTTGTAGATTCGCACAGAGATCTATGGATTGCTAATCAAAACGGGTCAAATGCGAAGCTATGGATTCATAATATTAGCGGGTATGACTTTTTTATAGAAAAGGATTAACCTTATTTATAATTATTATAAATAAATATTGATTATAAAATAATATGTGTTATAATTAACTTAGATAAGAAATTAGGAGGAATGCTCAATGACTATTGAACAAGTAATCAACCAACAAATTGCTAACTGGAATGTTTTATACACAAAATTACACCAGTTTCACTGGTATGTAAAAGGCCCGCACTTCTTTACCCTGCATGCAAAGTTTGAAGAACTATATGATGAAGCGGCAGCAACAATCGATGAATTCGCGGAACAATTACTCGCAAATGGCGGCAGCCCTATCTCAACATTAAAAGAGTCGCTTCAGCTTGCAACAATCAAAGAAACAAATGATAAATTAACGGCAGATGAAATGGTTCAGGCCGTAATCAAGGACTTTTCAATAATTATTGATGAATTAAAAACTGGGATGACAGTTGCAGAACAAAATGACGACGAAGTCACAAGTGATATGTTCCTTGGTCTCATGGGTAAACTCGAAAAACATAACTGGATGTTGAAATCCTTCTTAAATGCTTAATAGATAATATCACTCTAAAGGACAAGGCTTCATGCTTTGTCCTTTTTAATTTTTACGAAAAACAATGGTAAATTTGTTATGATTATGGGAAGGAGGAAGAAATTATTACAGAAAATGAAATGTTGTTCTCGGCTACAATAAGGCAGGAGACCTTTTCGATGTACGCTCATATGCAAATGATTTGAAGGAGATTACTGACCTGATGGTTGTAAAAGAATTCGGGCAGCCTGCGGAAGTGAAAGACAACAACAATGAAACTATTTATGTTTATAAAGTGAACCAAGACATTCAATTAATGGACCTAATAAAAAGAAAGTTGCCCTTACTTTTGATGATGGCCCAGATCAAACCATCACCCCGGAAATCATTGATATTTTAGCTGCCTATCATGTGAAGGGGAATTTCTTCTTTTTAGGAAATAAAGTGAAGGAACACCCTGATGTTGTGAAACAGGCATTTAATCAAGGAAACTTAGTCCTCAGCCACAGCAATCATCATGTGGAATTAACGAAATTAAGTAAAGAAGCTGCTCGTAAAGAAATTGATGATGCCGGAGAGGAAATCCAGTCCGTAATCGGTAAAGAACCGGCTTTTCTAAGAACACTATATGGGGATACAAACGCACAAGTAGCTGCAATTTCCAAGCAAGAAGGATTTTCGATTGTTTTATGGTCAATCGATACTCTGGATTGGTCGCAAAAGGATTCCCAAAATATCGTTAACAATGTCATTGCTAACGTTCGTAACGGCGACATCATCTTAATGCACTCCGATTCTGATAAGATTGAGACCAAAAAGGCACTACCGCTGTTAATCGAGGAATTGCAAAAAAGGAATTTTGAAATAGTTATTTACAAGATTTGTTGAATATTAATGCTTATCAATAGGAATATCAAAAAGCAGCTAAATAGCTGCTTTTTCAAAAAAGTTTTCTATTTCACTTGGTATTCTTTCAATAACTCAATTTCCTCTTCTGTTAGTTCCCGGTATTCGCCAAGCTCGAGTGTTTCATCTAACGGCAGAGGCCCCATTGAAATCCGCTGTAGGTAAACGACCCTTTTTCCAACAGCTTCAAACATTCTTTTGACTTGATGGAATTTGCCTTCGGTGATGGTTAACTCGATATCAGAGCGGATACCCGATTTTAAGATTTTCAATTCGCCAGGCTTTGTTTCGTACCCGTCATCTAATGTTACTCCTTTGGCAAAAGCCGCAACATCCGCCTCAGTCACTTCACGATCGATCACAGCAAAATACGTCTTCGGTACGTGCTTCTTAGGGGAAAGCAAACGATGTGCCAATTGTCCATCATTGGTGATGAGCAGCAAGCCTTCTGTATCCTTGTCGAGCCGGCCAACAGGAAAGGGCTCATACACCTGATCCTCCATCTCCAATAAATCGATAACCGTTTCACAAGAATTATCTTCTGTCGCTGATAATACCCCCTGCGGCTTGTTCATCATTAGATAAATAAATTCCCTATACTCAATCACTTCACCATTTAAAGTTACAGTTTGATTAGCAGGATCGACATGCTGCTTCGCATCTTTGACAACCACGTCATCCACTTTCACTGCACCGCTCTTTAGCAGCTGCTTGACTTCCTTGCGGCTGCCATAGCCTAAATTGGCGAGCATCTTATCAATTCTCACGCCGTTCCCCTCCTTTTAGAAAGCTTTAATTTTACCAATAACCTGTCAAGCTTTTCCCCAAATAAGCGGGAGGCAAGCCCCGATTTTAAACCAAGATAAAAATAAATTCCGGCGCCGACAGCGGCACAAATGATGATTATTAGCACAGACTCAATCTTTGATGAAGGAGAAAGGAATAACAATAATAGTTTATACATTAATTCTGTACCCACCCACATGAATCCAGCAAAAATGACAATTAGCAGGCTCCTTCTCCAAACGAGGCGGAATGGATAACGGGCATATGTCTTAATCACAATAAAGTTGATGAGAATGGCTGCAACATATCCAATTGTCGTTGCCAATACCGCTCCTCGTGTTTCCAGCAATTTTATTAACGGAATATTTAGAGTTAATTTAATTAATAATCCTACAAGTAAACTTAACACCGTAAACCGTTGTTCGTTGATTCCTTGTAATATAGCTGCGGTGACAGAATATAAGGAAAATAGAATGGCTACAGGTGCGTATGCCCTTAATACTTCAGTACCTATTAAATCATGCTGATAAAATGCCGTATAGACAGGTTCTGCCAACAACGAAAGACCGATAGCTGCAGGCAATGTTAAAAATAGCAGTACCTGAAAGGTCTGATTTAACTGGCGGTTTAGGCTTGCTCCCTCTCCCTCAACGAAGGCTCTCGTTATACTTGGTACAAGTGTTAACGAAAAACCTGTTGCCAGAGAAACTGGGATAATGACAATTTTGTGGGATTCAAAATTCAAAATAGAGAAGAAAGCTTCCGCAAATTTCTTTTTCCCAATTTCCTCCATCGCCTGGCTAAAGGTGAATTGATCAATTGCCTGGAACAAAGGATTAGCTATTCCAACTAACACGAACGGAAAAGCATAAATAAGAATTTCCTTATAAATATCCTTAAGGGAGATATCAATTGTGCCCTTATCATGTGATAGCAGTTCGTCTAAATACGGTTTTCGTTTATACCAATACCAAAATAATACGATTAATCCGCCAATGGCACCAATAAAGGCAGCGAACGTAGCCACACTTACAGCCGTTACCATTTTGCCATTAAAAATATGCAAGACGGCGAAGGCCCCCAAAAGGGTAAACGCAATCCTGACAATTTGCTCCACGACTTGTGAAAGTGCAGAAGGGCCCATCGATTGGTGCCCTTGAAAGAATCCTCTAATGAGACTCATAAATGGAACAACAATTAACGCAAAGCTGACAGCCCGCATAACCGTTGTGACATTATCTAAATTTGCCTTCTTATCACCCACACTCATTTCCGCTAATGTCGGTGCCGCAAGATACATAATCAAAAAGGCCATTACCCCTGTTGCCAGCATGATCACTAAGCCGGATTTAAACAACTTCCTGCCGACGGCATATTCCTCAAGGGCATTATATTTTGAAATAAATTTTGAAACGGCAAGCGGGACTCCTGCTGTTGCTATACTAATAAAAATGGTATAAGGAACATAGGAGAATTGATAAAGCGTTGTCCCTTCCCTGCCGACAATTTGAAAAAATGGAATAACGTAAATTAAGCCAATCACCTTTGATAAAATGGTACCCAGCGTTAAAATAAAGGTTCCTCTTAAAAGCTTAGATTGCATAAAATCCCTTCCTACCCGAAGAAAAAATTCGACTTTTTTTGCACACTATTAGTAGTTTACAACTTCTTTCTCTCAGACGCTACTCACAACCATGTAATTTTTCTCAAGAATCCCCCGGTTTTCGTTTTATTTTCACAAGAAATGTTTATAATGAAGTGACGAATTAATAAAAAGTTGGTGGAAATATGGAATACGATGTTATTGTTATCGGCGGCGGCCCATCCGGATTAATGGCGGCCATTGCTGCTGGTGAAAAAGGTGTGAAGGTGCTGTTAATTGATAAAGGAGACAAGCTTGGACGGAAGCTTGCCATTTCGGGCGGCGGCCGCTGCAATGTTACCAATCGCCTGCCGATTGAAGAAATTATTAAACACCTTCCGGGAAACGGAAAGTTTTTATATAGTGCCTTTTCGATTTTTAGTAATGAAGATATCATCGCATTTTTCGAAAAACTGGGAGTTGAATTAAAGGAAAGAGGATCATGGGAGGATGTTCCCGGTGTCGAACAAAGCCCAATCGGTTGTCGATGTGCTTTTAGAACAATTGGAGAAATTCCGAGTAAA
The DNA here is from genome assembly GCF_049463095.1 of Neobacillus sp. 19. Classification (NCBI taxonomy): domain Bacteria; kingdom Bacillati; phylum Bacillota; class Bacilli; order Caryophanales; family Bacillaceae; genus Neobacillus; species Neobacillus sp. 19. The sequence goes on from NZ_JBMPZU010000050.1 coordinate 59,628, forward strand.
AGTCTTCCAAAACAGTCCCGTTGCTGATGTCATGTATAAAGATGGTCATGTTTCTGGCGTTTTGTTAAAGGATGGGCAAGAAATTAGCGCAAAATCGATTGTCATTGCAGTCGGCGGAAAGTCCGTCCCACATACAGGCTCGACAGGTGATGGCTATGCATGGGCAGAAAAAGCGGGACACACGATTACAGATTTATTCCCAACGGAAGTCCCTGTTACCTCTAATGAACCCTTTATTAAAGATAAAACACTTCAAGGACTTTCATTACGAGACATTAACTTATCCGTGATGAATCCTAAAGGCAAGCCAATTATCACGCATCGAATGGATATGCTGTTTACTCATTTTGGCATCAGCGGGCCGGCCGTTCTTCGCTGCAGTCAGTTTGTTGTCAAAGCGATGAAAAAGTGGAAGCTTAAAGAAGTGACGATGAGCCTCGATGTTCTGCCTGACAAACGAGAAGAAGAGATTTTTCAAGAAATCGTCAAGCTTGTAAAAAATGAGCCTAAAAGAAGTATCAAAAATACGCTAAAAGGACTGGTCCCAGAGCGATATCTTCTCTTTTTATTAGAAAATAGCGGGATTGACCCAGCTGAACAGGGTGGCACGATTTCAAATGAAAAAATTCGCAGTTTTACAAAAAGCTGCAAGCAGTTTCTTATTAAAGTAAATGGCACCCTGCCGCTCGATAAAGCATTTGTGACAGGGGGCGGTGTATCTGTTAAAGAAATCGAACCACAAACAATGGGTTCAAAATTAATGAATGGGCTGTATTTCTGCGGGGAGATTCTTGATGTCCACGGTTATACTGGCGGATATAATATCACCTCTGCCCTTGTGACTGGCAGACTTGCCGGGACGAATTCTGCCCTAACTTCAAAAAATCGGGCCTGATGTAACCATCAGGCCTTGTAAATAATCATCGCTGAAAAACAATATATCTGCTCTTCTTCTTCCTCTTCAGCCATCGCAGCAACATTATATTTAATATCTAAAAGACTTTTTTCATCAATCCCTCTTAAAAACCGATTCATTTCCTTTTCCAAATCCTTTTCATGCTCCCGATCAAATAGTTTAACCTGTATCACTTTTATCTCCCTCTCTTTTTTCTATCATTATTGACCTATTTTCAGAATTTTAAAAATTAGGAAGTTAAGATTTTTTTAAGATTGTCCTTGTACACTTCTTTTTGAGGTCAAATGGAAAGGAGCTTTTGCAATGGATAAAAAACAAAAAATCTCTTGGGGTGTCAGTTTTGGCAGCTTAGCTCTAGTAGCTGGGATGGTTTCATATCTTGGGATATTTAACGGTGATAAAACAGACAATCAAATGACATTAAGCCAGGGACAGCAATCTGATAATAATGCAAATCAGCAGTCGCCAGGCAGCTTTAATCCACAACAAGGGGAGGATTTTGATCGTTCTTGGGGTGATGATCGTTCTTCACAATATAATCAGAATGATCAAGGGGAAAGTAATAATTTCGATAATGGCGGACAGGCATTTGATAACAGTGATCAGCAGCAAGGTCAATATTCAAACGGCGGCGTCCCATCGTTCGGTCAATCTGGTCATCATCATGGCTTTGATACAACCACAGGTGGAACCTAATGTATCAATACAACTTCCATTCCATGAGCACGATTGTGCAAATTTCGATTAGTCATGAACTATATGCCAATGATTTGATGCCCATCTATAAACAGTTTTCAATGATAGAGGATACGTGCAGCAGGTTTCGTGCCGATAGCGAGCTATCACGAATGAATCAACAAGTTGGAAAAGAAGTACCTGTATCTAGCGAAATGTTTTCCATTCTCACAAAGGCATATCAGTTTTATTTGGAAACAGATGGCGTTTTTAATCCAAGTGTGTTAGATGCTCTCGAAAACAATGGGTATGAAAAATCTATCGAATTCATTAGGGATCGTGAAATTGAATCACCGACACGTTCCTCCGTTGCTTTCCATACACAACCATATACGCTTAATGAAGAATTACAGACTGTTAGTTTACATTCAAAAATTGATCTTGGTGGCATTGCCAAGTGCTGGGTCATCGATCAATCCGCTCAGTTGTTAAATAAGATTGGCTATGGATTTATCAATGTTGGCGGTGATATTCGGATTTTTGGTAATTTGCCCCGGCCATTAAACATCGGGATTGAGGATCCTTTTGGAAAAACAAATATGATTTCTTCAATTAAGGTGGAAAATGGTGCGGTCGCAACATCCACTTCAATGAAACGAAAATGGCGTGTGAATGGTGAATGGAAGCACCATTTAATTGACACAAGAACAGGAAATCCATCTGAAAGCACGATTGTTTCATCAACAATTACCGCACCAACCGCATTAGAAGCCGATGTTTGGGCAAAAACAATTCTTTTTTTAGGCGAAAAGGATGGCCCCGAATGGATAAAGGAAAAAGGCACTCATGCCGTTTTAATCAATAAATACGGAGATGTTTGGAGAGGAGGCGAGTAAATTGGAGATGTTTGAATGGTTTTTGATTCGAGCGACAGGTACAGTTGCTTATCTATTACTATACTTATCAGTCATCATTGGATTGTACTCGCAAGTCCAGAAAAAGCGGAAACAGAAGGTTACAATAACGTTATTTTTACACGAATCATTGTCAAATTGGGCGCTTTATCTTGTCCTTGTGCATGTCGGACTCTTACTGATCGATACGTATATTTCGTTCCAATGGTATGAGGTCCTCATTCCGTTTAACACCTACTATAAACCATTACCTATGGCAATGGGTGCTTTATCGTTGTACTTTTTAAGCATCACGGTTGTAACCTCAAAGGCACGGAAAAAGCTTGGCTATCAAAAATGGCGAAAATTACATGCATTGAACCCAATTCTTTATATATTAGTTACATTACACGGTCTATTTATCGGGACAGACTTTCAAGGAAATATCCTTGCAGTGATAAACATTGTTCCATTAATTTTGATGGGAGTTATGCTGCAAAGACAGGAGCAGAAACAAAGCGCAATAAAATAAGCAGAGAAAAAGAAAAACCGATTCCAAAATAGCCAAAGATTAGCAGGAATATCCCTCTCTTTTTTATCATTAGGGTTAATTTTCTGAATTTTTTAACACAAAAAAGGAACTAGAGTTTTTTACACTTTAGTTCCTTAACAAATGTTGCAAGTTAGACACCCTAGCTCTACCTTGCAGCTCTTTCGTTAAATGAAGTTTTTTTTACAATAGGCTGACCTATGAAGATGCTTCGGTCGCAAATCGCATCAGCGTCACTGCGGTCGTGCGTTACCATCACGCAGGTCATGTTTGCTTTTTTCAAAATAGAGCGTAATTCCTCGCGAATTGATTCTTTTAAATCCGCATCCAGATTGCTGAATGGTTCATCCATTAACATCAATTTAGGCTTGGGAGCAAGTGCTCTTGCAAGGGCAATTCTTTGCTGCTGCCCACCGCTCAACTCATGAGGATATCTTTTTTCATAGTCTTCCATATGAACAAGCTCAAGCATTTCATTCAGGCGTGACTTTCGGTCTTTCCGAGGCATGCGAGACAAGCCAAATAAGATATTGTCCTTAACCGTCATATGCGGAAATAAGGCATAATCCTGAAACACCATCCCAACTCCCCTGTCTTCAGGCTGAACAAATAATCCCTTATTAACGACAGGAATGCCGGCAATATTTATACTACCCTTTTCTGGCAATTCCAGCCCGGCAATTAAACGCAGTAACGTACTTTTCCCACTTCCGCTTTGCCCGAGGACACCGACCATTTCCCCTTTATTAATCGAAAAGGAAAAATCGTTAATCACTGGTGCCGCTCCGCGTGAAAACGAAAAAGAAAGACCTTGAATGTCTAAAACCTTCATTACTCCACCCTCTTATCGATTATATGAAAGACGATTACTGACAATACACTTATGCCGATGATCATCAGAGAGGAAATAGAGGCCTCATGGATCATCTCGTCTTTTGCATATTGAAAAGTCTTTGTAGCTAATGTTTCAAAATTAAATGGCCGTAACAATAACACTAAAGGTAATTCCTTGCAAATTTCGACGAATGTTAAAATGAACCCGCTAAACAAGGCACCCTTGATTAACGGTAAATCCACTTTAAAAAATGATTTGGTCATCCCATGGCCAAGAAGCCTTGAAGCCTCGGTGTATTTTGTACCAACTTTTTCAAAACCGACTTCAACCGCATTAAAACCGGTTGCCATAAACCGAATCGTATATCCGGCAATCAGCATGAACAAAGACATACTTAACACAAGCGGGGCAGTTCCCAGTCCCATTAAAGAATATACCGGGGCAAGCCATTTATCAAGTGTGATAAAGACTGCAAGGACACCTATTGCGATAATCGCACCAGGTACCGAATAGCCGGAGGTGACCCATTTTGATAATAGATAGGAAAAAGACGTTTTAGAGCGGCAAATATTTGCGACAATAACAGAAAAAATCAGGATTAAGGCGGTCGATATTGCAGCCACATAAACGGTTTGATTGAACAAGGTGATGAAGGAGATGCTCCAAACTTTTTCAAATGTCAGCCTTGCCCACGATATTAACTGAAGCAGCGGGATAAGAAACCCTAATGCAAACACTGCTGCACAATACGTAAAAGCAGCCGCAGCGGGCAATCCTTTCAATTTCATCGGTACAAATGGCCTCGATTTATTGCTTAAATGATAGCGCCTGCGTTTTCTCAGAAGCTTTTCGACTAGAAACATTCCAACCACGACTACCATCAGCCACGCGGCAAGTCTCATCGCTGTATCAACGTCATACATGCCAAACCATGTTTGAAAAATCGCGGTTGTTATCGTATGAATGCCAAAATAGCTGGTGACTCCGTAATCACTCAGCACTTCATAAATCACTAAGACCACCCCGCCGACAACAGCAGGGCGGGACAATGGAAGTATTATTTTTAGAAAAATAGCCACTGGCTTTCTGCCCAGAAGTCTGGCATTTTCCATATAGGATGAGCTTTGGCTTTCTAGAAATGCTCTCGCTATAATGTAAACATACGGAAACAGAAACAAAGTGAAAATGAAAATCGCACCGCGAATGGATGAAATCGATAACAACTCAGGATTAATCTGATAATCATATTGATTTCTCAGGGTGGTTTGAATCACTCCAGTATAACTGAGCATTGTCCTGTAAGTATAGGCCGCAATATAAGGCGGTATTGCAAGTGGCAGCATCAGCCCCCAGCGAAAGAATTTCCGTAGAGGAAATTGATATACTGCTGTTAGCCATGCCAAGGTAATTCCTAAAAAAGCTGTCAAGATTCCCGTTGCACCCACAAGAACGATTGTATTAAAAATATAGTTTTTCAATAAGTATTGGCGGATTTGAAACCAGTTTTCGTTTGGTTCTTGAAAAAGCGAAAAGAACACAAACAGGATGGGCAGCAGGATGACTGCCGCCCCAATGATACTAATGATCCACCAGCCATTAAGCTCTTTTTGAACGTAACGCCTTATAAACTCAGTTTTCATTTTACTTCCAGCCTGTTTTATTAAATATTTCGATTGCCTTATGGTTATGTTCTCCTAAAGTATCAAAGTTAAGCTTTTGGCTTTTGAAGTCACCCCAAGATTGCAATAGTTCCGGTTTCTTTGCTTCTGGATTGACTGGGAACTCATAGTTATTTGCTGATAGATATTCCTGTGCCTCGGTACCAGTCATATACTCCACTAGCTTAATTGCATTATCTTTATTCTTGCTATATTTCGTTAGACCAATTCCACTGATATTAATATGTGTCCCAGTTGTTTCTTGGTTCGGGAAGAAGACGCCGATATTACTGCCTACTTTTGCTTCTTCAGGATCTGCTGAGTTAACTAGTAATCCCACATAGTATGTGTTCATAATTGCCACATCACCCGTCCCGGCAGCAATTGCTTTTGCCTGATCACGGTCACCGCCATCTGGCTGGCGCGCAAAGTTTTGTACGATTCCACTAGCCCATTCTTCCGCCTTCTTCTCGCCATTTAGCTCGATAAAGGAAGCTAACAGTGATTGGTTATATAGGCTTGTTGATGAACGGGCAAGTACTTTGCCCTTCCACTTCTTGTCCGTTAAATCCTCGTATGTAGATAGCTGGTCAGGAGACACCCGATCCTTTGAATATACGATCACCCGGGCTCTTGTAGCGATTCCCACCCAGTTATTCTCTTTATCTCTTAAATTTTCAGGTACATTTTTATCAATTATTTTAGAGGTTACGGGCTGTAGTACGCCATTATTCTTAGCATTCGCTAACACGCCGCCATCGACTGTAATAAATAAATCTGCTTGCGTGCTTTCTCCTTCACGCTTTAAACGTTCAATTAACTCTTCTGCCTCAGCTTTTACCACATTAACTTTAATTCCTGTTTTTTCAGTAAATTTTTTGTACACTTCATCATCTGCCTCATAATGTCTAGCTGTATAGACATTGACAATCTGGTTTTCTGATTTCTTCGGATTTCCTGCTGTTTTCTCCGAATCCGAATCCGAGTTACCCTGGCTCGCTCCACAACCAGTAAGGCCAATAGTCAGGAGTGTACTGGCGAGTAAAGGTTTAACTAATTTTGATAATTTCATCGTATGTATCCACCTTTTGTATTTTATATATATTGATAATGATAATTATTATCACTTGATTCCTTTTCATTGTAATAGCCATTTTGCCTATAGTCAATAACATATATATAATTATTTAAATAAGTTTGAATTTTTTTCACAACAATGTCAATTTCACTAAGGCTATTATCTTTTTCAAAAAAAAAACGATTCCGGTTGGAATCGTTTTTTATTTAACTTCACCAGTCCAATTCAACATGCCGCCTACCATGTTGCGAACTTTATAGCCTTGTTCCTGGAGGTAATGACAAACATTCCCGCTGCGAGCGCTAGAGCGGCAGATAAAGATATACTCTTTATCCTTATCAAAATAATCAAGGTTAGCAGGAATATCGCCCATGCGAATATGCTTTGCCTCAGGAATCATCCCTGCTGCTATTTCTTCATCTTCCCTAACGTCTACAAGCTCAAGTTTTTCCCCTGCCTCAAGCTTCTTTTGTAATTCTTCTGGTGTAATTGTTTGAATTTCTTCCATCCCAATCATCCTTTCAGAAAACTTCCCCCAAAAGCCAGGGGGAAGTATCCTTAATTTTAATTCGCAACGATATTTACTAACTTACCTGGTACTGTAATCACTTTACGAATTGTTTTTCCTTCAATTTGTTCCTTTACCCGGTCATCGTCCATTGCGATCCCTTCCAATGCTTCTTTGCTGGCATCCGTTGGAACCTTAAGTTTTGTCTTTACCTTACCGTTTACTTGGATGACAATTTCAACTTCATCATCGACTAATTTCGCCTCATCATATGCAGGCCAAGCTTCGTACGAGATGGTTCCGCTGTGACCTAGTTTTCCCCACAGCTCTTCAGCAATATGCGGGCAAACAGGTGCAAGCATTTTTACAAAACCTTCAACATAATCCTTTGGAAGTACAGTTGATTTATAGGCTTCATTAATGAATACCATCATTTGTGAAATCGCCGTATTGAAGCGTAGCCCTTCATAATCCTCGGTAACCTTTTTCACCGTTTGGTGGTACACTTTTTCCAAGGTAGAAGCTTCTTCATTTGGTTGGATTTTCGAATTTAATTCACCGTTTTCCTCCACAAATAAGCGCCATATCCGGTCAAGGAAGCGACGTGAGCCATCTAGACCGTTAGTTGACCAGGCAATCGAGGCATCTAGCGGGCCCATAAACATTTCATATAAGCGAAGCGTGTCGGCACCATGACTGTCGATGATATCATCAGGATTGACCACATTTCCTTTTGACTTACTCATTTTTTCATTGCCTTCGCCCAAAATCATCCCCTGGTTAAATAGCTTTTGGAATGGTTCTTTTGTCGGAACGACTCCGATATCATACAAGAATTTATGCCAGAAACGGGCATACAGCAAGTGAAGTACAGCATGTTCAGCACCGCCAATGTAAATATCAACCGGCAGCCAGTGATTTAATTTTTCAGCTGAAGCCAATGCTTCGCTGTTCTTTGGATCGATATAACGTAAATAGTACCAGCAGCTGCCGGCCCATTGCGGCATTGTATTCGTTTCACGGCGGCCTTTTTTGCCTGTTGCCGGATCCACGACATTTACCCAGTCTGCAATAATAGCAAGTGGTGATTCACCTGTACCGGACGGTTTGATATCTTTCGTTTTTGGCAGCATCAATGGAAGTTGATCTTCAGGAACAGCTGTCATCGTGCCATCTTCCCAATGGATAATTGGAATTGGTTCGCCCCAGTAACGCTGGCGGCTGAACAGCCAATCACGTAAACGGAAGGTTACCTTTTTCGTTCCAATGCCTTTTTCCTCTAACCAGGAAATCATTTTAGTAATTGCCTCTTCTTTATTTAACCCATTTAAGAAGTCGGAGTTGATATGTTCACCATCTCCGGTATATACTTCTTTCTCAACGTCGCCGCCGGCAACAACCGGTATAATTGGCAGACCGAATTCTTTGGCAAAATCATAGTCACGTTCATCGTGGGCAGGTACTGCCATAATTGCACCTGTTCCGTAGCTGACTAATACATAGTCTGCAATCCAGATTGGTATATTTTCACCATTTACCGGATTGATGGCATATGCTCCGGTAAATACACCTGTTTTCTCTTTCGCAAGGTCTGTACGCTCAAGGTCGCTCTTTGTTTTCACTTTATCTAAATAGGCTTCAACAGCAGCGCGTTGCTCAGCAGTTGTGATTTTATCAACAAAGGCATGTTCCGGCGCCAATACAGCATAAGTTGCACCGAATAAGGTATCCGGACGTGTCGTGAAAACAGTGAAGGTTTCATCATGTCCATCGATCGCGAAGGTTACTTCAGCACCTTCAGAACGGCCAATCCAATTGCGCTGCATTTCTTTCAAGCTTTCTGGCCAATCAAGCTCTTCTAAGTCTTCTAATAAACGGTCCCCGTAAGCAGTGATTTTTAACATCCATTGCTTCATCGGACGGCGTTCAACCGGATGGCCGCCGCGTTCACTCTTGCCATCAATGACCTCTTCGTTGGCAAGAACGGTTCCTAATGCGGGGCACCAGTTTACAGCTACCTCATCAATATAGGCAAGTCCTTTCTCCCAAAGCTTTAAGAAAATCCACTGTGTCCATTTATAGTACTCTGGGTCTGTCGTATTTACTTCCCGATCCCAATCATAGGAGAATCCAAGTGCTTTAATTTGTCTGCGGAAGGTGTTAATATTTTGCTCGGTAAACTCCGCCGGATCGTTACCAGTATCTAATGCGTACTGCTCTGCCGGCAGTCCGAAAGCATCCCAGCCCATTGGATGAAGGACATTATATCCCTGCATCCGCTTCATACGAGATAGTATATCTGTTGCTGTATAGCCTTCTGGATGACCTACATGGAGTCCTGCACCTGATGGATACGGGAACATATCTAAAGCGTAGAACTTGCGTTTATCATATTCTTCACTTGTTTTGAATGTTTTTTCTGTTTCCCATTTCTGTTGCCACTTTTTTTCGATTTGCTGATGGTCGAAACTCATTTTATTTTCCTCCTACAAAAAAATAAAAGCGGAAGCGCCTTGTTCAGCCCCGACCAGCATAAGACGGGCCGGTGAGAAGGTTGTTTTTTAACCTTCTTGCCGGACTGGCTTATGACCTCGAGGGGCTAGGCGCTGCAGCTAGATAAAATAAAAAACCTCTCATCCCAAAAAAGGGACGAGAGGATTGTATGTATCTTCCCGCGGTACCACCCACATTAGTGCATGAATGCACTCGCTTCATTCATCCTTAACGCGGAAAACGGCAAGCATTACTGTTCCTTCATGCCTGCAACTCAAAGGCGAGTTCATGATGTACCCGGTTGACTTTCACCAGCCGTCAACTCTCTAATGGCTCGGATATTGACCACTACTACTCCTGATCACTGTTTTTCTAATATAAAAAGTATTACGGTTATTGTATTAAATTTTCAGGCAGTATGCAAGTATGCTTGCGCCTATTTTCATATTAGACCGTTTCTCTTCCTTTTAAACATCAAAAAAACAGTGAGGTACCCCTCACTGTCCATTCCACGTGGACAAATCCTACATTTGTCCACGAACGGTGCCTGACACCAATTTCCTTTTTATTCCATGATCATAGATAAGTGTGGTTATGATGGCGATTAGGAAAAGTCCGATTAATAGGATAAATAGTACTGACATGTTGTATAGGTCTACAATTATTCCGCCTAGTAATGGGCCAATCATTCTGCCACCGGTTGCGGTGCTGTTGACGATTCCTTGATAAAAGCCTTCTCTTCCCTTAGGAGCTAAATCAAAAGCAATGGTAGGAACGGCAGGCCAGATGAACATTTCGCCGACTGTTAGGATTATCATTGCTACGAGGAAGCCTGAAAATGCATTCGCTTTACCTGCAACTAAAAATGAAACGATAAAGATCCCAATTCCAATTAGGATTTGCAACTTAAGAGAAGCAGATAGATATTTAAGTATCCCATTCAAAAGCGGCTGCCCGAGGACGATAATGGCACCGTTTATCGTCCATAATAAACTATAGTGCGTCATTGAGATGTTTATTTCTTGCGTGTAAGATGCAATCGTTGTTGTCCATTGACTGTAAGAAACCCAGCATAGCAAATAACCCGAACAAATAATTAACAAGGCATGTAAATTCACTTTGTTTTTTATTGGAGTCATTGTTTTTTCGATATGGTTGTGTGCTACATGTTCTACCGTGATTCCCTTATATCCAAAAATAGCAATTAGTAAGAAGACAACATACATGATGGTATTCGCTAAGAAGATTAATTGGAAGGAGTAATCAGCTACGATACCGCCAAGTGACGCACCAACGGCTACCCCGAGATTTTGTGCGACATAAATGGCATTAAATGATTTCCGCCCGCCCTCTTTCCAAACCGAACCCGCCATTGCATACATGGATGGAAAAATAATTCCTGCTCCAAAACCAGCGATGGTTAGAAAAACGACGTATTGCGGCCAATCATGCCAAATGGATAAGCCTATAAGGGCCAAGAGGGAAATACCAATTCCCAAAAGAATAGATTTATAGCCGCCAATTTTATCAAATAAATGACCGCCATAGAGATTTCCAATAACGCTTGCTCCCGAGTTGAGCATGAGGACAATCCCGGCTACGGATAAGGATTTTCCTAAATGATTGTGAATATAGATTGTATTTAAAGGCCATAAAAAAGAAGAGCCTATTACATTCACTGCCATCCCGATGATTAAAAGCCATAAGGCACGTGGCATGAAAAACGCTCCTTTATCATTAACTATTTCGATTCCCTTGGTAATTTTAGCTGTTTTTCTGCTCTGGCGCAATCGTTTTGTGTTTCCATTTTTCGCATTAATTCCGACACCATCACTGACAGCCCAGACAATTGACACCACGGCCCAATTCCAGCACAATAAACGTAAGAAAACACTGTCCCAAAAAGGGAAACAGTGTTTTCCAACACAATTTTAATGGCTCTTTCCTGAAAATTTCTTATTCCTTCTTGGCGGGATGAATAAGAATGTCAAAATGGAAAGAGTCTATTTTTTTGGTACCGCTGGTACGACTGGTGCCTGGGCAGGGAAATAGCTGTTAACTGCCTGATCCTTTTTCTTCTCATTCACTTTCTCATCAGCTACAGCTTTTTTCGCTTTTTCAATTTCCTGATCAAGCTCTTCCATGTTGACGCCTTTTTTCACAAGCTCTTCTGTTGCGAGGCGTATCGCTTTATTAGACTGTTCAATCGAAATCCTTAAGGAATCCATGGATCCTTGTGGATTGTGGAAGCCTGAAGAGTTTTCAGCGGCGATGATATCCCAGAACCATTGACCTTTACGGACAAATTCCTGTGCCTCTTTAATCTTTTCTTGGCTTACACCGGAAGTAATCATTTTGTTTACATAATAATGGGCAGACGTAGAAATATCTTGGGCATCATGTAATCCGCTTACGTTTGCTTCTTGAATTTCAAGCACACGGTCTTTTAACTTGTCTAAATCACGGTCACCATGGCACTGGCCGCAAGAAGTTTGCATTGTTTTAAGCGGTGAAGTCCACCAGTGTGACGAAATCTTTCTTTTTCCATCAACACGTTCATATGGCATATGGCAATCGGCACAGGAGACATTTGCTTTACCATGTGTACCCGATGAATGGGTTTCAAATTCAGGATGCTGTGCTTTTAACATTGGAGTTCCGGAAATATTACTGATCCAGTCTTTTTCAAAACCATTTTCTTTGGCAATCGTGTTATAGTATTCATACATTTCTTCAGGTTTAAAGCCTTTTGTCCATGGGTAGGTAACTTCGCTATTATTAGCAGCAAAGTAATATTCATCATGGCACTGGCCGCAAACATAGCTGCGCATTTCATTTTTCGTTGGGTTTGACACATCAACACCCTTAGCTTCCAATGCTTTAAAAAGACTTGGACGGGTAACCCGTAAATCCATTGTTTTTGGATCATGGCAATCAGAGCAGCCGATTGGCGAGTGACCCATTGCTTCACCTTTTGGCCAAATATCCTTGTTAAAATTTGCGCCCCAGTAGCTGTCGCCCATTTCTTCTATCATTTTTGGCACGGCCGTTGATTTACATGTATAACAGGAACCGACTGACTTATCGGTAATCCTTTTAACATTGCGGATATCTTCTAACGCGTAAGTATGGCCGCGGTCTTCATTGTATTCTGTCGCAAATCCATAGCCATTGAAAAGAATTGGCAATAGTGGTTCCTTATCCGGATCGTACTTACTGCGTTTTACTGAACCATTGTATTTTGTATCTTCCATCTTTTCATTTTTCTTATAACTGTTATATTGAAGCGGAAATAAGTCTTTAAATGCTTCATTGCTTATTTCATCTGTTGAAAGGCCTGTCGTCTTCTTACCTTCTGCCGAAGCGGTTTTATCACTACTGAAGTCCTTGCCGCAGCCAGTAATAATCAGCACTAATGCCAATAGAAGAAGATATGCCCCATATCGGAACCTTCCCATTCTTAAAATCCTCCCTTATTTTCTAATAATTCTCCTGATACAGGTGGCTTATTATAGTGGTCATCTTTAAAGCCTTTCCCGTGTGGTACTGTTTTGTGACACGAGATACAACTGTCCTTTGCATCATGCGAGACATTGTCAACCGTACTTTTGTGACATGAAATACAGTTGTCGTCCATGATCGCCTTTGTCCTCTCTGTTGCCCCAATCACATCTGGTATATCCTCAGTACCAAGTGTGTTGAAATAAATATGAGTCATCCCGGCACGGCCTTTGAAAAATAATTTCCCGACTTCACTCTTATGCGGCAGATGACAGTCATTACACTGCAATTCTGCATGTGTCGAATCGACGAATGAAGTATAAACAGATTTCATCGTATGACAGTTTTGACAAAAACCAGGGGAATCCAAATAGGCCATTGTTTTTACTGTTGAAAATGATAAAAACACGCCAATCAGCAGGGCTAACACAACTAAAAACTTTTTGTTCATCTTTAGAAGCTTTTTGAACATTTCTTCACCTCCCATAAAATCTTTTGATCTCTCTAATTATTTATTAAAACACCCTAGGGGTACCTTAATCCAAATGAACCATCCACCAATTTAAGCGCCTTGTTTTTACTACTTTTTCTTGCGGTTTCTGAATAATACGGCCAATGCAGTTACGGACAGAACACTTACCCCGCCGAATGCTGCGACTGCAAGGCTGGTGGTTTTTTTTTCTTTATTTTCTTTCAGTTCTTGAGGAGTTTTATTAATAGTTAGTTCTGTAGTTGGCTTAGTCTCGCTGCGCTCATATGTTATAGTGAAGTTTTTTTCATTACCTGCTTTTATATCTTGAAAAAAATAAGAAGAGGTATTAGCGCCTTCCCCATGATTCTGTTTTTCATCTGGGGCGGGGGTCAGCTTTATTTTTTTCGCCTTTGACGGTTGAGTAACAGTAATATTGACAAGACCGATGTCCGCGAAGCTTTTAAAATCGTAGGATAATGATTTCTTCGTCCTATTAACCTTTAGGCTGTCCGTATAAAACTCAATAACAAATTTATATCGTTCTTTTGGGGCAATCTCTTCAGTTGTAGTCCAGGAGATTGTTTCCTTTTCACGGTCAATGACGTATTCAATTTCAAAAGCATTTCGTAAATCGCTGGAATAATCCGCAACATAGCCAATTCGAAAATTCTTTTCCTTCATTGGAAGGGGAATTTCAATTTGACCCTTCTGCGACTGATTAGAATTGTTGATCATCGACCCCTGATAACCAATTAATAATGGTGCATGGTCTTTCTTCTGATCGTTTGGATGAAAAGCATACTCGGGCATGATTTGAATCGATAATTCTTCCATTTTTAAAATCGATTCATTTTCTGCATAACTGATTGCAGGGTACATAAAGAGTAAAATGATACTTACAATGAACAAGTATTTTTTCATTAATAACTTCCTTTCAAAAAAACTGTCTGAGGCAAATATGACTAAAATGTGAACATATTCACATAAACTTCAAAAATAGCGCTCCCCTGAGGAACTAGCGGCGGTTTGGGAATAAAATTTTCAAATCCCTACCTTATTTAAACCATGATAAAGTAACCCAATCTGTGACCTACATCACAACTTGAACCATAGTTGTTTCCAAAGTGTGAACAGCATTTTTCTTCTATTTCCATGTTGTTTTTATTAAGAAATTATTGTCTTGGGTCTTTTGAGGGGAATGAGATGGGTGAATCCTATTTTTTTGAGAAAATAAAAATTAATGAATATTTAGCAAAAAAATCCCCCAACGAAAATGTTGAGGGAATGAACCTTAACCTTATTCTTGATGCATTTTAGATTTTACCGGCTGGCCGCCAGACTTTTCGTATTTCTTTTTTGCCTGTTTTACAAGATCAATATCCTGACCTAGTTCGACATCTTGGTTATTACTGCCATTTCTTGTTTTTTGTTCAGGGTTTTGCTGCTTTGAACGTTTTTTCACAACGGTTCGCCTCCTCTTAATGCCCTTCTAAAATCATTGAGTTTTGTAACTGCTGAAGCTGCAGTCTCATTCGATGAAGTTGCTCCCGCTGCTGCGAATTTGCACTTAGAGCCATTTTGGCAATATCCTGATAGGTATCCTCTAGCTGTTGCAGTGCAGTTGTATAATTATCGTCATTATAATGCTCTTGAAGGCTGCTTTGTTTATATTGTTCCTCCGCATAACGAATGGTGTCCTCCACTTGCTGCATTAAATTATCCATTGAGTCGCGAGTAGCCATTTAAGTACCCCCTTATTGTTTCTACACAATCCCATTATGAAGCACACTGCTTCATTTCTTATTGTGTTCTCCATTCAGTTTCCTATAACTCAAACAGTTGGAGAAATTATGGCAATTTAACTTGAAACAATTACAATTGGATAAGGCAATTCCTTCATGTTAAAATTGACCTTATGTGATTTTACTTTTTAAAAAAGGAGGTTTTCTGACATGCTTCAGACAAAACCTTTTCAATATGCATCAGATGATAAACGTTACCATACATGGAATTACCACCTTCGACAGGAATTCGGCCATAAGGTGTTTAAAGTCGCGCTAGACGGGGGCTTTGACTGTCCGAATCGTGACGGTACGGTGGCACATGGCGGCTGTACGTTCTGCAGCGCTGCTGGTTCGGGCGATTTTGCGGGGAACCGTGTAGAGACCCTGGAAACACAATTCAACGAGATTAAAGCAAAAATGCATACAAAATGGAAAGACGGTAAATATATGGCCTATTTCCAAGCTTTTACGAATACCCATGCACCTCTGGATGTTATCCGCCAAAAGTATGAAACCGTCCTTAAACAAGAAGATGTTGTGGGATTGTCAATCGCAACCCGTCCTGATTGCCTGCCTGATGATGTGGTTGAATATTTAGCAGAATTAAATGAACGCACTTATTTATGGGTTGAACTTGGACTTCAAACTGTTCACGAACGCACAGCACTACTCATTAACCGTGCCCACGATTTTCAATGTTACGTTGAGGGAGTCAACAAATTAAGAAAGCATGGAATACGTATTTGCTCGCATATCATTAATGGCCTGCCGCTTGAATCGTATGAGATGATGATGGAAACGGCACGTGAAGTGGCTAAATTAGACGTCCAAGGGATTAAAATCCATCTGCTTCACCTATTAAAAGGTACACCAATGGTGAAGCAGTATGAAAAAGGCATGCTTGAATTTCTCACCCAAGAGGACTATGTAGACTTAGTATGCGACCAATTGGAAATTTTACCGCCGGAAATGATTGTCCATCGGATTACCGGTGACGGACCGATTGACTTGATGGTCGGCCCAATGTGGAGTGTGAATAAGTGGGAAGTTTTGAATGCCATCGATGCGGAACTGAAGCGACGAAGCAGCTGGCAGGGTAAATATTATCAAGGGGCATTGAACCAATGAAAATGGAACGTATTCTTCCCTTTGCAAAAAGTTTACTCGAAAAAGCGGTAAAAGCCGGAGGGGTTGCAGTAGATGCAACTGTTGGAAATGGCTATGACACCGTTTTTTTAGCGGATCTCGTTGGTGAAACTGGTAAGGTCTATGGCTTTGACGTTCAGGGAAGAGGCAATCGCAACAACGAAAGAGCGGTTGATACAGCATGGCCTGTCAGAGCGGGTAACCGTATTTCATGCAGGTCATGAGCAGCTTTCCGTAAGGATTCCTACTGAACACCAAAAAAAAATAGCAGGAGCGATTTTTAACCTTGGATACTTGCCCGGCAGTGATAAAACGATTGTAACCCGGCCTGAGACGACAATAGCTGCTATCGAGCAGTTATTAGCGATGATGGTACCTGAAGGGATCATTGTCCTTGTCATTTACCACGGGCACGAACAGGGTGCAGTAGAACGGGATTCTATCCTCCAATACTGCCGGCAATTAGATCAAAAAACAGCTCATGTGCTGCAGTATCAATTTATTAATCAGCAAAATAACCCACCGTTCATTGTTGCAATTGAAAAGAGATAAAAAAACCAGGCCCTGCCTGGTTTTTATTTTGCCAATAATCTCGTTACAAACGAGGGAACTGATTTTTGAAACGAGCGGTAGGCAAGTCCATTGAAATAAAAGAAATAGCTGATCCATCCTCCGGATTTAATGATACCTTTTGCCAGCTTTCGGACATTTTTCTGCTTGCGAACCTTCGAATCCGAAAGGTAGATTCCTAACAAGCCGCGATTGATCAACTGGTGGAATTTTTTGTGCGGCAGATATTCCGTATGCTTATCAGCTTCCAAAACAAAATGCTTTAAGCGCTTGAAAAGGGTCTCCTCACTTTTATAATAGGAGCAGAAATTCAAATCGCCTCCAGCAATGTCCTCCTCCTGGTCAATAAAATAATCTAAAAGAATATGTAATCCTTGAATATAAGGAAAATATCCCTTACGGATATTTTCAGCATCGCTCACCTTGAAGTCTTCTCGCATCGCATAGGAAATTAAACAAAAAATCCCCAATGTCGAACCGGAGCAGGCTGAAAACTCATACCATTCCATTTCAGGCAGCTCGTCTTGATAGCGGTGAAACCATTTTTCCAGACGGGGCACCCGTTCCTCCTTCACCACATGCTTGTGAATCTGTAAATCACAATAGTACTGGCATAATTCAAGAAGGTAATCTTTGATGACATCATAATGCTTTAACTCCCTTAAAACAGAACGACAGGTTGCCGACAAATCATGCAAATACTGATCATCGTTTTGATCGGCACGGAGCCGGTAATAATTTTTTTCTTCAGCATTTAGAACCAATGCATCTGACATCGATTCATGCAGGGCAGCAAAATCATTAGGATCAAGAGAAGTACTCCGATCGCAGAGGTTATCCAAGTAATCGCTAATCGTTTGATAGGCAACGATAAATTTGACGGCCTTTTTATAATCCTTACCAGCCGTGAGCGCTAGGATGGCCCCACCTTCACAATGAAAGGTTTTGTGCTCAATACTGGCAAGAGCCTGATTTCTTAGTTCAGCATTCGGAATTTTTTCAGCCCGGCTTCTCCAATAAGCCAATTCTTGGTGGACTGCTGGAATGATTTTGCGATATACCCTGGACATGAGGGTGATTGGCTTCATGGATTAAGACGTCCTTTCTATACAATGTATCCAATTGCTTTTAATTGGCTGTTAACAAAGTCCTTTGCGTATTCAAAAATTTCTTCCCGCTCCGGTTCGTTAAAAATTTCATGATAGCATTTCGGCCATTCCTTAAAACGTTTTTCAGATAATGGAACGTTATTAAACCATTCTTTAACGGTAGCTTTATTTACAATTTTATCATCCCCGCCCTGCATTACAAGCATAGGGATATCCTGAATTTTATCAAGATTGACGAATGCTTGTTTAATCGCGCCCGCCAGTTCACGATACCATCTGATCGAAACCTTTGTCACGTAAAGTGTATCATTGGAATCCGCTTCCCGGACATCCTCGTTTCTTGTTGCCATTTGGACGGTCAAGCCTGAATTCATCCTTAAAGAAGGATACACTGCATTTAAGAGGTGCGACATGGCATCTAAAAATTTTGAAGGGGTATGAATCAGTCCTAAGCATGGGGAGGAAAGAATCACACCTGCAATATTTAATCGTTCCTCCTGTAAAAGACGGATTGAAATTAACCCCCCCATACTGTGCCCAATTAAAAATACAGGCAGTTCATAGCGATAGGCAGCTTGAATCCAATCCTTTACCTCAATAATATATTCATCGAAAGAATCAATATGGCCGCGGCTGGCTCTTGTTGTCATGCCTTGCCCCGGAAGATCAGCCATGATGACATGAAAGCCGGATAATCGCCACATTTCAATCAGCCAGCCGTATCGGCCATGGTGTTCCATTGCCCCATGAACGATTACGATTACCGCTTTAGCTTCCCCTTCAGCTTCCCACTTCCACATATCATTTCCCCCTAGACATATTTGTTTCTTAATAAAAGTGAATTATTTTGAAAATTAAGTTCGGCATCGCTAAAATAGAAGTATGAATGTAAAAGGAGCGAACCCGATGATCTATCCCTATAAAGATAAATACCCTTTAATTGCCGAGACAGCGTTCATTGCTGATTATGTAACCATTACTGGAGATGTTGAAATTGGTGAATATTCAAGCATCTGGTTTAATACAAGTATCCGCGGTGATGTTGCACCAACGAAGATTGGAAATAAAGTAAATATCCAAGATAATTCTATCTTACACCAAAGTCCTAACAACCCGCTAATTTTAGAAGATGAAGTCACCATTGGCCATCAGGTGATACTTCACAGCTGTATTATCAGGAAACGGGCCCTTATCGGCATGGGGTCCATTATCCTTGATCAAGCCGAAATTGGGGAAGGTGCATTTATTGGCGCTGGCAGTCTTGTTCCACAAGGAAAGAAAATCCCTCCTAATACTTTAGCTTTTGGCAGACCTGCTAAAGTTATTAGAGAATTAACTCCTGAGGATAAAAAAGAAATCGAACGCATTTATACACAATATGCGGAGAAGGGGCAATATTATAAGTCACTTCAGTCATGAAAATTTGAAAAGCACCCATATCAAATAATTGGGTGCTTTCCTTTTAGTGCTTCATTGTTTGTAGCTCTTTGTTTATGGCATAATCACGTTGAAAGGAATAAACATCCTCCACATATACTTGATGCCAAACCATGAACATGAGAACCGTCCAAATTTTCCGGCTGTTATCAGCTTTTCCCTGGCAATGGTCTTCAAGCAATCTAGAGACGTATGCTTTATTGATTAAATGATCCGTATTGCTCTCGCGGATGATTTTTTTCGCCCAATCATTCATTTCATTTTTTAACCAGTGGCGAATTGGCACTGGAAAACCAAGCTTCTTCCGATCAAGCACATGTGCCGGCACAATTCCTTCTGCGGCTTTTCGCAAAATATACTTGGTGGTTCCATTCGTTGTCTTCAAGCTAGTCGGAATTTTTGATGCGACCTCAAATACGGCCTTGTCTAGAAATGGCACCCTTAGTTCAAGCGAATGGGCCATAGTTACTCTATCGGCCTTAAGCAAGATATCCCCGCGCATCCACGTATGAATATCAATATACTGCATCCGATCGACAGGATCGTAGCCTCTCGATTCCTGGTAAAGCGGATTCGTTACGTCTAAGTAATTCAATCCTTCATGATAAACATTTAATAGATCCCGCTTCTCTTCTTCGGTGAACATTTTCGCATTCCCGATATAACGCTCTTCCATTGGAGTGACACCGCGTTCAATAAAACTTTTGCCTTTCATTCCTTCAGGCATCATATTCGCAATCCCTTTTAACAACACTTTCCCAACTCTTGGGATTTTATTAAATACCTCAAGTGATTGCGGTTCACGATAAATATTATAGCCACCGAATAGCTCATCGGCCCCTTCTCCCGATAGAACGACGGTTACATGTTTACGGGCTTCGCGGGCAACGAAATAAAGCGGCACGCAAGCAGGGTCGGCAAGCGGGTCATCCATATGCCACATGATTTTTGGAACCTCGTTCATGTATTCTTCTGGTGTGATGACATAGCTGATATTTTCCAATCCAAGTTTTTCAGCCGTTTCTTTAGCGACATCGATTTCACTAAAGCCATTATGCTCAAAGCCGACAGAGAACGTTTTAATTGCCGGGTGAAATTGTTTGGCAATAGACGCAATAATCGAAGAGTCAATTCCTCCAGAAAGGAACGATCCAACCGGAACATCGCTGCGCATATGCTTTTCAACTGAATCAAATAGAATCTCACGAATTTCTTTAATATAATCATCCTCAGATTTCAGTACCGGCTTAAATTGTGCCTTCCAATACCTGTTGATTTCCATAGAGGAGCCAATTTTTTTTGTAAAATAATGACCAGGCTCTAGCTTTTGAATTCCCTCTGACAATGTATATGGCTCAGGAACGAATTGATAGGTCAAATAATGCTGCAACGAATCATAATTGAGCACATCATTTTCTAACGCA
The DNA here is from genome assembly GCF_049463095.1 of Neobacillus sp. 19. Classification (NCBI taxonomy): domain Bacteria; kingdom Bacillati; phylum Bacillota; class Bacilli; order Caryophanales; family Bacillaceae; genus Neobacillus; species Neobacillus sp. 19. The sequence goes on from NZ_JBMPZU010000050.1 coordinate 80,677, forward strand.
AGCAGAATACTTTTTTTCTCAGATGCAAAGAATGTTCTTTCTTCATCTTCCAAAAAGAAGAATGGTTTGATACCAAAGGGATCACGTGCCCCGTAAAGCGTCTGTTCTTGTTTATCCCAAATGACAAAAGCAAACATCCCACGCAGTTTTTCTACCGCTTTTTCCTTTAAATGGCTATAAAGAGCGATGATGACTTCTGTATCGGAGCTCGTAGCAAAAGATAAGCCCTCTTTAAGAAGTTCTTCACGAAGCTCTACATAGTTATAAATCTCACCATTAAAAATAATCCAATAGCGCTCATTCTCGTACGTAAGCGGCTGGTGTCCGCTTTCAATATCAATAATACTCAAGCGGCGGAACCCAAATTGGATGTGGTCATCATAATAAAAACCGTCATCATCCGGCCCGCGATGCGTAATGATATCATTCATATTTTTAAATTGTTGTTTTTGTTCTTCAGTATAGTTTTGTGTTTTGTCGTGTACACAACCGATAAAACCACACATTATGTACCTCACCTACTCCATTTAAAAATAAAACCTCTCTAATACTACCACTTTTTTTTAAAAAAAGGCACTGTGAACATTAGGAAATTTAGTCTATCTTCATTTTTCACTTCTTTTGTCCTACCTAAACATTTTATTCTATACGTCAGGATTACTATACAGAATATAGACGAAAAATAAAAATGGGAGTTACATATAAAATGCAACTCCCACCTCTATTTTTTCATGCTCAAGCATCTAGGATACTTTGCTTTTCTAATTAGATATTTGCTTGGCTGCGTAAAGCATCTGCTTTATCCGTGCGCTCCCAAGAAAGGTCAACATCTGTACGTCCAAAGTGGCCGTATGCGGCTGTTTGCTTGTAGATTGGGCGGCGAAGGTCGAGCATCTTAATGATTCCTGCTGGGCGAAGGTCAAAGTTGTTGCTTACAAGATCAACTAATATTTCTTCGCTTACTTTACCTGTACCAAATGTGTCGACAGAAATAGAAACAGGTCTTGCTACACCGATTGCATATGCAAGCTGTACTTCACATTTTTCAGCAAGTCCTGCCGCCACGATATTTTTGGCTACATAACGAGCTGCATAGGCCGCTGAACGGTCCACTTTAGTAGGATCCTTACCGGAGAAAGCACCGCCGCCATGACGAGCATAGCCGCCGTACGTATCAACGATGATTTTACGTCCAGTTAAACCGGCATCCCCTTGTGGTCCGCCAATTACAAAACGGCCTGTTGGATTTATGAAGTATTTTGTATTTTCATCAATTAGTTCTTGTGGAACAACTGGATTGATCACATATTCCTTCAGATTACGTTGAATTTGTTCTAACGTTACCTCTGGATTATGCTGAGTTGATATAACAATCGTATCAATGCGAACAGGCTTGTCATTTTCATCATACTCAACAGTTACTTGCGTTTTTCCATCTGGACGAAGGTATTCAAGAACTTTATCTTTACGTACTTCTGTTAATTTGCGAGCAAGCTTGTGTGCAAGTGATATTGGAAGAGGCATTAGTTCTTTTGTTTCATTACAAGCAAAACCAAACATTAACCCTTGGTCTCCTGCTCCAATTGCTTCGATTTCTTCATCGGACATTTGACCTTCACGTGCTTCAAGTGCCTGATCGACACCCATCGCAATATCAGGGCTCTGTTCACCAATCGATGTTAAAACAGCACAAGTTTCAGAATCAAAACCATATTTAGCACGATCATAACCAATACCTTTAACCGTTTCACGAACAATCTTTGGAATATCCACGTAAGTAGAAGTAGTAATTTCACCTGCAACTAGAACCAATCCGGTTGTTACTGATGTTTCAGCGGCAACACGGGCATTGGCATCCTTTGCTAAAATAGCATCTAAAATGGAATCAGAAATTTGGTCACAAATCTTATCAGGATGACCTTCAGTTACTGATTCAGAAGTGAACAATCGACGTTTTGTTGACATCTGAATTCCTCCTTAGTATTGAAATAAAGTGAGGTTAGCTGTGTGGGATAAAAGCATATCTTGCCGTTTAACCTCGGGTTGATACGGAACTCATTCCCTTAGTAGTATGAAATAAACATGGGGTTTTTATTATAAAACAACAGATTGGACGCAGCCCCATAGAAATTCTAACGATGGAATAAAAAGCAGCGATAATGGAGCACGTAAAAAATCTGCAAATAAAAAACCTTTCCATCGTGAGGAAAGGTTGATAGCAAAAGTTTTGCGTGCCTTTCACTCTTATCGTTCAAGGTCAAGCCTTGCTTCAGGTTTAGCACCTTTGCCCGAAAATTAGACTGATAAGAGAATTCTTTGATCACATCTATATTCGTTTGCAGGTTGCTGGGTTTCATTGGGCCTGTCCCTCCACCAGCTCGGGATAAGAGAGTATCCGTTCAAGGGTAAATCATAACCTACTCTGTCAAACGATGTCAATGGGTTTATTGAAAACTTTTCTGCTATTTTCTTTTCTTCCTATATATTGTGTTCATGACTTTTTTATGATTCTATGAATAAAGTATTTTATGCGGATTTTTTATTAAATAGCATAGATTATTGGAGTTAATGTGTTATACTATTTACCATAATCATTCTAAAAATAAGGATAAAGGAAGGTTTCAGTGAATGAATTCTGTTCATATTCCAAATGAATTAAAACAATTGTTACAAGAAAGTCATGCCCAAATTCAATTGTCCGTTCCTCAATTAGTTGAAAAAATCCTTACTCGTAATGAAGGGACTTTAACCTCAACTGGAGCTGTTCGAGTCTCTACAGGCAAATACACTGGGCGGTCACCGAAGGATAAATTTATTGTTTTGGAAGAGTCTTCGAAGGATAAAATCGAATGGGGACCAACAAATCAGCCTATTTCTGAAAAGGTATTCACAAACCTGTATCAGAAGGTACTTGAGTACTTAAAACAGCAAGATGAAATTTTTGTATTTAAAGGCTTTGCCGGTGCGGATAAAAGATCCCGCTTACCTATTCAAGTTATAAATGAATATGCATGGCATAATTTATTCGCGCATCAGTTATTCATTCGTCCCTCTGAAGATGAATTATTGGAACATGATGCCGGTTTCACAGTTATTTCTGCACCAAATTTTAAAGCGAATCCAGTTGTTGATGGTACAAACTCAGAAACCTTTATTATTATATCCTTTGAACAAAGAGTTGTCTTAATTGGGGGCACAGAATATGCCGGGGAAATGAAAAAGTCTATTTTTTCGGTCATGAATTATTTGCTGCCTGAAAATAATATTTTTTCAATGCATTGTTCGGCAAATGTTGGTCAGGAAGGGGATGTAGCCTTATTCTTCGGTTTATCCGGAACAGGAAAAACCACCTTATCGGCTGACCCTAATCGCAAACTGATTGGCGATGATGAGCATGGCTGGTCTTCCAACGGTGTCTTTAATGTGGAGGGCGGCTGCTATGCCAAATGTATAAATCTTTCGCGGGAAAAAGAGCCGCAAATATTTGACGCCATTCGATTTGGTACAGTTCTTGAAAACGTTGTCATGAATCAAGAATCAAGAATCCCTGATTATGATGATGGAACATTAACCGAAAATACACGGGCAGCCTACCCAATCCAAGCCATCGATAATATTGTTCAGCCTAGCATTGCCGGTCATCCAAATACAATCGTCTTTTTAACAGCAGATGCATTCGGGGTATTGCCGCCAATTGCAAAATTAACAAAAGAACAAGCAATGTATCATTTCTTAAGCGGATATACGTCAAAGCTTGCCGGAACAGAGCGAGGAGTCACGTCACCTGAAGCCACCTTCTCTACCTGCTTCGGTGCGCCATTCCTGCCGCTTCCGGCTACACGTTATGCAGAAATGCTCGGTGAAAAAATTCTTGAACATAGCGCAAATGTCTTTCTAGTCAATACAGGCTGGACCGGCGGCGAGTATGGAGTCGGCAGCCGAATCGAAGCTTTCCTACACAAGAGCAATGGTTCAGGCCGCTTTGGAAGGCGAATTGAATCATGTTGAAACCGTTAAAGATGAAATTTTCGGTTTAAATATTCCGCTTCACATTGCCGGTGTCCCAGATGAAGTGTTGCAGCCGAATAAAACATGGGCTGACCGTGCTGCATATGAGGCAAAAGCTAAAGAACTTGCCGGGAAATTCCGCGAGAACTTTAAGAAGTTTACCAATGTTGCGGAGGAAATTGAAGAAAAAGGCGGCCCTCTCGCCTAATATGAAAAGCGAAAGCATCCTGGTCAGCGGAGCGAAAGACATTAGCCGCTAGGGTGCTGGAGCCGGACAATTCTCTAAGTAGAAAGCCCATATCAATTGGATATGGGCTTTCTTACTTCTACCGTCTGCGACTGTTGTAAAACAGTGAAACGATATTTGCCGCTCTTTTTCAGTTGAAAATCTCCCTTGTACGTTGAAATATTTTTACCATCTGTCTTTGTATAGTCTGTTTTATCTTTAAATGTAAAGGTGGATGTCTCCCCTGTCTCCAGGCTGAATATCTCTAATTCTATCTCCTGAGGAAGGTCATCTCCCTCTATCTCAATATCGGTTTCCTCATAAAAACCAGCATATAAATCTTCTTGCGATATCATTAATGTGGAATTCCCAATTGTAATATAGGGCTCCTTCACATATATAGTAAATTCACCTGCATTTTTCTTTTCCCCTTTAGTGTTGTATAAAGTAAATTCCAAGTTCCAGAATCCTGGTTGATCCAAGGTTGCAAAATTGGTAAGTGCATGGGCATCGGCACCGTATAACCCGCTAGACAATGATGTTTTATCAAGATGCTGCGTTTCTCCTGTTTTAACATTTACGGCATCAATATTTAGTGTTTGACTTAAATCAAAATCTTTCCCCCACAAAAAGACCATGATTTTGCTGACAGAGCGGTAGTCTTGCGCAACCCATTCCTTTGGTGCGAGTAAACTGACCTTATTTGGAATGCCGTAGTTACTTTCTCCATAAAGCGGTTTTCCGTTGTCATCCCTTAAGGCAAAATAGTCGGCTTCCTGTGTTGCAATATTCGTGGATCCAGTCCTTGGTAATTGTTCCTCGGTGTTTATAAAATAAAGGATAGGGGCAATTAGAATGAACGCCAGTGCCGCGGCAAGGGCACCGATTTTTTGAAAATGAATCGTTCGCTTCTTCCCTCTGATTGCCGATCTCAGTCATTTTTTTTAACATTTCCGTTCTCTGAACAGTGGTTAATTCATACTTTGGAAAATCCGATAACAATTGGAGCAATTCTTTATCCGATAAATGACTCAAAATACTCTCCCTCCTTTAACCGCTCATTTAGTTTTTTTACTGCCCGAAAAAAGGTCACATTCACTTTATTTTCTGTCCAGCCAAGAACCTGCCCTGTTTCTTGTGAGGTAAGCTCGGCAATCCCCCTTAATAAAATCACATCCCGGTAATTTGGTTTCAGCTCGTTAATTGCTTCGTAAAGTTGTGCATATTCCATTTTCCTTATTAATTTCTCTTCCGTTTGCGGTTCGTGAAGATTTGGTGATTCTCGGTCCAGACGCTCCTTCACTCGCTGCCATACTGATTTTTTTCTATAAAAATCAATTGCAGTGTTTCTTGCAATCGAAATTAGCCATGTCTTTGGACTCGATTCATTTTTAAATCGTTCGAACGCTCGAAATGCCCGTAAAAAGGTTTCCTGAACTAAATCCTCGACATCCGCAGTGCCGGTATAATAAACGAGATAATTGGTCACATCCTTCTCAAATTGAATAAACCATTTCTCTATCTGATGCCCCCGTTCCAACTAGATCCCCCCCTTCCCAAATCGATAAAAAAATTTGAACTTACTAATTAAGACGTTTGTAAATAATATTTCTTACACATTATCTACAGTCTAACGACTCTTTTTCTGACTATGGGCTTTATGAAATCACTTTAATCTTAGTCAATAGAAAAACAGGCTGTGAAACCCAGCCTGCTTAATTCGGTGAATATAATGAAATTAATTGATAGGTTATTGTCGTAGTGCTGTTTTCCCATTCTACTTTTTTGATTACTCCGGTTCCACTTGATTCACTGTCGATGGTTTTCCTTACTTCAATGGGAATCTCAATCGGATAAAGTCTGTAACCTTCCTTAATGAGCACAAAAAGATTTTCTTCTACTCTCTTTTCCCTGCCTTTTGTCACGATCATCGTATTTAACTCAAGGGGCATTCCCATAACCAATCCGCTCCTCTGCTTGTATTAACTATATATTACCATCTTTTGCTTTGATTTTTCATCCACTTTGATAAATCCTCCACAACTTTTCGATTTACTACAGGCGGAAAATAGTGAGTATACTCTTCAAAGTACCAGCATTCAACTGGTTTTTCCAATGATCTCAGTCTACTTTCAAGACGGTACCCATGCTCAACGGATACATTATGATCCTTGACACCGTGAATAATCAGCACAGGGGGGACCAGTTTTTCCATTTCAAATAAAGGTGTCCGCTCCCGATATCTTTCGGGAAATTTCTCAGGGGTGCCGCCAATGACCCGTTTCATCATTCTCCGTAAATCTTTACGCTCCCGATAGGTTAGGACCATATCACTTACACCGCCCCAGGTGACAACGGATGCTGTTTCTGGAAATTGAATCGCAGTCATCAATGCCATTACCCCGCCGCGTGAAAAGCCAAATATATGGATATCACGAACCCTTGCGAGTGATTTTAACAGCAAATAAGCAGAAAAAGCATCCTCCCTGTCCTCACCGGCAAAATCCTCATTTCCCTCCCCCCCTTGATTTCCCCGATAAAAGGGGGCAAACACGATAAATCCCTCGGCAGCAAATTGGGCAATCCGGGCAGGACGGACTTTTCCAACATTTTTAATTCCGCCGCGTAAATAGAGAAATCCATCCAGCGGTTCATTACCTAAAGGTGCCGCAAGCATCCCTTTCACCCTTAATCCATTCGAAAGGTAAGTAATGACCGTTAATTCAACTCTAGGGTTTGGTGAAGGAAAGCGTGTATATTCAAGGATCTTTCCATTATTCATATTCATTGCAATCTTTCCTTTTAATAATTTTTGTAACTGGGCATTCACACATTCCTCCCCTTTTCATACGATATCTTAGGCAATTAGCCCAGATTTTAATGGTATTTAAGGAGGTTTATTTTATGAAAAAATCGTTAAAGTTCAGTTTCTCCTTTCTTCTCATTGCTATTCTTATGATTTCATTGGCCGCTTGTAATAATGATACCAAATCAGAGACAAAGAAATTGGAAAAGGTGAGAATTGCAGAAGTGACCCGGTCCATTTTCTATGCCCCCCAGTATGTTGCCTTAGCAAAAGGCTTTTTTAAGGAGGAAGGTTTAGACGTTACCTTAACAACAACCCCCGGCGGTGACAAAACGATGACGGCTCTTATTTCAGGAGGAGCGGATGTTGCCTTAGTGGGTTCGGAAACATCGATTTATGTTTACGCCCAAGGGGCTAATGACCCGGTCATCAATTTTGCGCAATTGACACAAACAGACGGCACCTTCCTTGTTGCTCGGGATAAAATCGATAACTTTTCATGGGATCTATTAAGAGGAAAAACATTCTTAGGCCAGCGGAAAGGCGGCATGCCGCAAATGGTCGGTGAATTCGTTCTAAAGAAGCATGGCATTGATCCGCACCAAGACTTGAATCTAATTCAAAATATTGATTTTGCAAATATCGCAAACGCTTTTGCCTCCGGAACGGGAGAATTCGTGCAATTGTTTGAACCAACAGCAAGTATTTTTGAAAAAGAAGGAAAGGGCCATATTGTTGCCTCATTTGGGAAAGAATCCGGCCATGTTCCATATACAACGTTCATGGCGAAAGAAAGCTTTATGAAAGAAAATAAAGCAACGATTGAAAAATTCACAAGAGCCGTTTATAAAGCGCAAAAGTGGGTGGAATCTCATAGTGCCGAAGAAATTGCCAAAGCAGTTGAACCATACTTCCCTGATACAGATCCCGAAATCATGAAAACCGTTGTTGAGCGCTATAAAAGTCAAGGTTCGTTTGCAACAGACCCGATTTTAGATGAGGAAGAGTGGAACAATCTGCAAAATATCATGAAGGAAGCGGGAGAGCTTCCGAAAGAAGTCGATCATAAAACCCTTGTAAACACTGAAGTAGCTGAAAAAGTTATTAAAAAATAAAAGGAAAGGGTGGCCGTTTACATGAGCTTTTTACAAGTTCAGGATGTACATCATACCTATTTCACCAAAGCCTCTGCCACCACGGCCCTCTCCGATATTACACTGACGGTTGAGGAAGGGGAATTTGTCTCTCTCCTCGGCCCAAGTGGCTGTGGAAAGACAACATTGCTTTCAATCATTTCTAGTTTACTCAAACCAACCCAAGGTACTATTCTTTTAGAAAACAAACCAGTATCGACAGCAAAAAATCAAATTGGCTATATGTTGCAGCAGGATTATTTGTTTCCTTGGAAAACGATTGAAGAAAATATTCTAATGGGCTTGAAATTATCAAAGCAGCTAAATGAAAAAAATAAATCAGCCGCATTAAACCTTTTGGATCAAATTGGCCTTGGCGGGCTGGAAAAACAACTGCCTAAGCAATTGTCAGGCGGAATGCGGCAACGGGTAGCTCTCGTAAGAACATTAGCTACCGAACCAAAATTACTAATGCTAGATGAACCCTTCTCTGCTCTCGATTACCAAACAAAGCTGAAACTAGAGGATTTAGTTTCAAAAACATTAGATGAATTTGGCAAAACAGCGATTCTTGTGACCCATGATATCGGTGAGTCCATTGCCATGAGTGACCGCGTCTTTTTACTTTCCCCCAGTCCGGGCAAAATCCATAAAATCTTTGAAATTCCGGATGAACTAAAAAGGATATCACCGTTTGAAGCTAGAAATCATGAAATGTACTCTAGCATCTTTCAAACGATATGGAAGGAGCTGGAGTCACTTGAACCTGGAAAAGAAAAGGCTTGAACTCCTTCATAAAAATTACATTCATTCGTTAAAATTGGAACGAAGATGGGTTCGTTTTTATCAGGCTGTCATCTTTATCGCCTTTTTCTCCAGTTGGGAACTGGCAAGCCAAAAGCAATGGATCGACCCATTGATTTTCAGTTCGCCATCTAAAATTTGGCAGTTATTTTTAGATAAAATTCAAGATGGTTCATTGATTACACATACAGGTGTGACCCTAACCGAAACCATTGTCGGCTTTATTCTTGGTACCTTGCTTGGCACCATTTTGGCCGCGATTCTCTGGTGGTCGCCGTTTGTGCAAAAAATTCTTGATCCCTATCTTGTTGTCTTAAATGCGATGCCGAAAGTGGCACTTGGACCAATTTTGATTGTCGCTTTAAGTCCAGGGTATCCATCGATTATTGCCATGGGTGCGATTATTTCGGTCATTATTACCACCATTGTCGTGTATACCTCATTTAAAGAGGTCGATCCCAATTATTTAAAGGTACTGCGAACATTTGGGGCATCGCGTTTTCAATGCTTTAAAGAAGCAATTCTGCCGGCAAGTTTTCCAACTATCATCTCGACGTTAAAAGTTAATGTCGGTTTATCTTGGGTCGGCGTCATTGTTGGGGAATTCCTCGTATCCTCACGCGGACTCGGATACATGATTATTTACGGATTCCAAGTATTTAATTTTACCCTCGTGTTCTTATCACTGTTAGTAATCGCAGTTATTGCGACAATTATGTATCAGCTGGTTGAACTTCTGGAGAAAAAACTCATAAAGGAATAGTGACTGCAACTATTCCTTTTTGAGTTGGAGCCGCTGGATCTGTTTCAGACATTCAGCAACGACTTCATCCTGCATAATAAAGCTAAAGTTATCCTCAAAGCGGCGCTGCAAAAGATCACCCGTAATCGCAACAGGGCCATTTGTTTCAAAGTACGAAACGGTTTTCTCGACTCGTTCAACTTCAGCCCAAAAAACAGCTTTTACAAAAGAATTTAATTCGTCCGTAACCTTATACTCACCTATAAATATGAGCTTGCCAAGAATAGACCCTGTTTCTTCATATGTCTCACGTCTTGCTGCTTCTTCAAGTGTTTCCCCTGCTTCCACTTTACCACCGGGAAATTCAAAACCACGTAGTTTATGATTCGTTAAAAACCAGCATCCCTGATATTGGCAAATAATAAGCACATGCTTTGCCGGTTCTTCAAATGCATTCAGTGAAAAAGAAAGTTCAACCCTATTCCCATTACGATCTAAAAATTGTTTCATGGAAAACCGCCTCAATATTTTACTTTAATGATATAGTAAAATGAAAAAAAGGAAAATCCTAAAAGAGCAGATTTTCCTAAAGACAATTATTTCGGCAGGATATTCATACTTTCAATATGGCTTTTTGCTTCATCATCACCTAATTTATGCAGCATGCCATACACTTGTTGGATGGTACTGTCGTAGGCATCATTTTCCCGGTCATAATGGTATTGCACATATGGAACATGGGCCCGAAAAAAATTCTTCCACTCTGTTGAATAGTTTTGGTTAAACAGCTCGCGAAGCTCGGTAATTTCTTGATCAGATGCTTGAATTTTATAGCTCCAAGTGGAACTTGTGGCACTCCTTGTGATATGACCGGTTCCAACATCAATATAATAGGTTTTCTTCTGTTCATCCATTGCATCATCCCCTTTTACTAAAGATAGTAAAGTATATAATTTCGACTTTGAGAAATGTCCAGCTCCAGCGCCCTAGCGGCTAATGTCCTTCGCTCTCCGCCCTACGATAAGTCAACATCGATTCGCCTCCGGCTCATCGTGTTTCCTTTATCTCAGTTGGAGGGCTCCAGGCCATACGCCGCTGACCAGGGCGCTTGCGCTTTTCTTATTTTAGTAATGTACAAATAGATAAAATTTATTCTGCTTCAAATTTCGACTCATTTTTTAGAAATGAATGCGATATAATAAACATACAATCAAGAAAACAGATTTTTCAGTTAATTCATTCATAGAAAGGCAGGGATGATTTCAAGCTTTTATGGGTATTCAATAAGATATACAATGATTTTAACGGAGGTGTTGTAATGAAAATAGTCGATGAATTATATGAAATGTATCGAAACAAATTAACTGGTGATGAAGAGGATATTGATATGCTGACATTTGCCTTTTTGGAAGAGATGTCCCATGAAGATCTTCTTGCATTAATTCAGGATATGGATAAACAGGAACTATATGATTTGATGGGCCTTTACCTAATTGAAAGCCTAAAAGGGAAATTTGCCCAAGAAGAGTACGGACAGCATCGAGCACATACTTTTTATCCTAGAAATATTCATTGAATTTACATAACACCAAACAAAAGGGAGCAGAACTGCTTCCTTTTTTCTTTTTCTTATCAACAGCAAGCCGTTTAATGGTACAATGTTGGTAAAGGGGGAAGAGAGATTTGTATACAGTAATGGTAGTCAGTATTATTATTGTTATTATTGTCTTGCTTCTAGCGGTCATTACCACTTCAAAGGCATATGATTATAAACATAGTGTGGATGCATTAGAAAATAATCCATATTTAGATCAAGAGATTAACGAATCTGTCCAAGACCAAAAGAAGGCATAAAAAAATTCCTATTCTAGCTAGAATAGGAATTTTTTTAATTAAGCGAAAACCTGTTTTAATTCTTCCTTGCTATGTTCCAGCCAGAAACGCATTAAGCGCTTGGCGCCTTCTAGGTCATGCAATTTTGCTTGGCCGCATTGTCTTTCATTCGCTGCAGGAATATCAATGATCTCAACTGCGTCCTTCATTGTATCTTCAAGAAGGTCAATAATTTCCTCGACGGTTGGTTCTCCGCTTACTACAAGATAGTAGCCAGTTTGGCAGCCCATCGGCGAAATATCAATAATGTCAAAGTGGTCATATTTTTCCGAATGCTCGCGGATATTGAAGGCTAACAAATGTTCAAGTGTATGAATCGCATCTGGTTTCATTGCCTGTTTATTTGGCTGGCAAAAGCGGATATCATATTTATTGACAATACCGTCACTCCCTACCTTATGGACACCACAATGTCTGACATAGGGGGCTTTCACGGCATTATGATCTAAATCAAAGCTTTCTACTGAAGGCATGTATATCACTCCTTTTTATATCTATCAATAATCATACAATAAATCCCGACTTTTTTCATTCACTTAGTTACATTTAACAATTTAGACGGCAATTAGAATTTATGGTATGTTGTATGTAAGGAGAGCGATATTATGCTAAAAAAAACTTTACTGGCGATTATTCGGTTTTATCAAGTTGCCATCTCACCTTTAAAACCGCCAACATGTCGATTTTATCCAACCTGTTCACATTATGGCATAGAGGCCATACAGCGTTTTGGCGCTCTTAAAGGCGGCTGGCTCACTATCAAACGAATTTTAAAATGTCATCCTTTTCATCCAGGCGGAATGGATCCTGTCCCTGAAAAAAAGAAACATTAATTTTTGTATCCATCTACGACAAGGTCCAGCTTACCTGTTTTAGGATCAATAACCAAACCATGAACTGGAACACCACTTGGCAATAATGGATGATGTTTAATGACATCAACACTGTGAGCGACACTTTCACTCACATTTTCAAACCCTTGAAGCCATTGTTTAATGTCAATGCCGGAATAGGAAAGTGTTTCAAACGTTTCGTCAGATATTCCACGGTCCTTCATGCTCTCAATCACAGGTTCAGGTTTCATGCCGCTCATGCCGCAATCATGGTGACCGACTACCAAAACTTCCTGCGCCTTTAACTGATATACTGCAACTAAAATACTTCTCATCACACTTCCAAAAGGATGCGAAACCAGTGCGCCGGCATCTTTAATGATTTTGGCATCCCCATTTCCCAAGTTTAACGCTTTTGGCAGTAACTCCAGCAAACGGGTATCCATACAAGTTAGGATGACCATCTTCTTATTCGGGAACTTCGTTGTTTCATACTTCTCATACTCGTGATCTTCTACAAACTTATGATTGTAGTCTAAAATCTCATTCAATATTGTCATTAAAATCCCGCCTTTCTATATAAGAATACATAATATTCCTTGTTTGAAACAAATATTATACTTGCATTTAGCCTATTTTTTTTGTAAGATACAAATGGAAATCGGAATCGTTCCGTATTACCTGCAAATATCTTTTCTGAATGCTAAAAATTTTTCGAATATAAATCGTAATTAATCCGATTTAATATATTATTAAGGAGTCTTTATGAAAAAAATTACCCTTTTCCTTTCTTTTTTATTACCATTAATCCTTATTTTATCCGCTTGTTCAACTAAAAAGGAGCAGACAGCCAAAAACAAGAATCAATTAACCATCTATACAACCGTATTCCCACTTCAATATTTTACTGAACGAATTGGCGGTAAATATGTAGATGTAAAAACGATCTATCCTCCCGGAGCAGATGAACACACATTCGAACCATCGCAAAAGGATATGATGAATTTGGCCGATTCAGACTTATTTTTCTATATCGGTCTTGGACTAGAAGGATTTGTTGAAAAAGCAAAAGGTACTTTAAAAAATGAAGCCGTTACATTAGTTCCTGCAGCCGATCAATTGGCTTTGCCTAAAGATACTCATTCTGATAAAGAAGAGGCAGGGCATGATGACCATAACCATGGAGATATCAACCCCCATGTCTGGCTTGACCCGATTTATTCAAAAGATATGGCCGCGGTTATTCGTGATGCATTAGCCAAAAAAATGCCGCAAAACAAGGAACTTTTTAATGAAAATTATCAAAAACTGGCAACAGAATTAGATGAATTAAATAGCGAATATGAGCAGACTATTTCCAACGCGAAGCATAAAAAAATAATCGTGACCCATGCGGCGTTTGGTTATTGGGAACATCGTTACGGGATTGAACAAATTAGTATTTCCGGGCTTTCAACTACCAATGAGCCAACACAAAAAGAACTTGAGAAAATCATCTCAATCGCCGACCATGACGGCTTACACTATATCCTTTTTGAACAAAACGTCCAATCCAAACTGGGCAAAGTTGTCCAAAAGGAAATTGGTGCAAGAGCACTGCCCATTCATAACCTGGCTATTTTATCTAAAGACAATATCAAGGATAAAGAAACCTATTTTTCATTGATGAAAGCAAATCTTGAGACATTAAAAACGGCTTTAAATAATTAATGGTACCTTTCCCATTTCCCGTATTTGTTTCCTGTCAGACTCAGGGATGCAGGTATACTCAAATTCAAATGCTATTACTGTATTACCGATACTTTAAGGAGTGATACGAATGGCAAAGGATGTATTATGTGAAGTAAACAACTGCACGTATTGGGCGAACGGAAACAAATGCAGTGCTGACAAAATCTATGTTGTCAGCCATACAGGGCAGACGGCTGATTCAACGAAAGAAACCGATTGTCAAACCTTTGAAGCGAGTGATTTATAGATAAATGACAGAACCAGGCACACCTTGCCTGGTTCTTTTTATCGTGAAAACGGAAAAGTCTTTTTTGTTAAAGTGACCTCTTCCAGCCTTTTTTTATTAATTTCGTATCCAATTCCAGGGTTGGATGGTACCGTAATAAACCCATTTTTAACGGTTACTTCGGGAAAAATAATATCTTCCTCCCAGAAACGACGCGATGCGGATATATCCCCGGGAATGGTGAATCCTGGGAGGGAAGCAAGTGCAATATTATGGGCACGTGAAATACCAAATTCGATCATGCCGCCGCACCAAACGGAAATTCCCCTTTCAAAACAATAATCATGGATTCGTTTAGCTTCATAAAGTCCGCCAACCCGCCCCACTTTTATATTAATGATTTTACAACTTCCGTACTCGATTGCTTTCCTTGCATCATCAAAGGTGACGATACTTTCATCTAAACAAACGGGCGTACGGATCTCCTTTTGCAGCAGAGCATGTTCGATGATATCGTCATGTGCCAGCGGCTGCTCAATCATCATCAGGTTAAAGTCATCTAAAGCTTTTAACCGGTCTATTGTCTTTAACGAATAAGCGGAATTGGCATCTGCCATTATCGGCAGATTTGGATAATGATGTCGGATATCTGCGAGAAAGTGGTAATCCTGTTGTGGATTAATTTTTACTTTGATCCGTTGATACCCATCCTCAAGAAACTGTTCGATTTGCTGGAGCGCATTTTTGGTTGAATCGGTTGCAACTACTACACCTGAAGCGATCATCGTGCGTGTACCGCCTAGCGTTTTTGAAAGTGAGGCAGTTTGGGACTTTGCATCTAAATCCCATAGCGCTGTTTCCAGGGCCGCCTTTGCCATATTGTTTCTTCTTATCGAACTGAAAAGCTGCGATGCGTCTTCAGGGCTGTTAATAGGAGATTTTTGCAGCAAGGGAATTAAAATGTCTGTTAACATATGTAGACTAGTTATCACCGTTTCTTCGGTATACCACGGCGTAGAGAAGGCCACACCTTCACCATACCCTGAAAGCCCATCAGTGTTAGTAATCTTAACGATGATTCCCTCTCGGTCATTCACCGCTCCGAGATGCGTTAGAAATGGTGCCTTTAATGGCATTTGAATAACAAAAAGTTCAATCTTGGCTATTTTCATGATCAGCCACCCACTCCCGCAGTTCTCTTCGCAGCAATTTTTTTGCTGCATTCCTTGGCAGCTTTTCGGTAAAATAAAAGACTTTAGGCATCTTGTATTTAGCTAGTTGAGTAAGGCAAAATTGTTGAAGTTCGTCTACTGTGACTTCTTCTCTTTTAACAATAAATGCAGCCGGTACCTGCCCCCATTTTGCATCATCAATGCCAGTAACCCCTGCTTCTACAACCGCAGGATGGGCTAATAAAACTGCTTCTACTTCTGCAGGGTAGATGTTTTCTCCTCCTGAGATAATCAGGTCAGAACGCCGGTCAATCACATACAAAAATCCTTCCTCGTCCAGATACCCGATGTCCCCCGTATATAACCAGCCATCATGAATTTTTTCATTTGTGACTTCCGGTCGATATAAATAGCCTGTGGTTACATTTGGCCCCTTGACAGCAATTTCTCCGGCTTCACCGGCTGTGGCGGCACGACCATCGTCATGGACAATTTTTAGCTCAGCCGGAAACAATGGCTTTCCTGCTGAACCAAGCTTTGTCAGACTGTATTCAGGTGAAAGTGTCACAATTTGCGAGGAGGATTCTGTCATGCCATATGTTTGAAAGACAGGAATTTCTTTATCCACGCAAGCTTTTAGTAATGGTAACGGTGCAGGACCGCCCCCAAGCAGCATACAGCGAAAATGATTGGCAAGCCTTCTTTCCCTTAATGCTTCAACGATACGCGTTAACATGGTCCCAACAACTGACATAATTGTTACCTTTTTTGTTTGAATATCTTCTATCGTTCTCTCTACATCAAAGTGGTCATGGAGGACAATCGGCATGCCGTAGATGACACTGCGCATGAGAATGGAGAATCCGCTGATATGGAATAACGGTACCGTACAAAGCCAGCAATCGCTCTCCATAAAGCCTAAATTTAATGCCGAGCCGACAGAGCTCCACCAATGGTTCCCGTATGTTTGTATTACACCTTTTGGGTTTCCGGTTGTGCCTGAGGTGTACATGATGGTGCAGATGTCGGAAAGGCTGACTTCGTCTTTGATAGTTGGTTTTACTGGGATTATTTCATACAGACACTTTTTCGTAAGGGTGTTTATTGATGCGATTCGGGCAAATTCCATTTCGGCAAATTCATCCTCAAGAATGAGGAATGTTGCTTTTGCGTCATTCAATTGCCACAACAGCTCAGCTGCTGTTAACCGGCTATTCAAAATAACCGCTTTAACCCCAATTAACTGGAGTGCAAATAAAATTACCACAGTATCAAGGTGATTTTTTAATAATACCCCTACAAATTGGTCTTTTTGCACACCGCTTGCCTGGATCTGCCCTGCAGTCTTAAGAGATCGATTGTATAGCTCTTTAAATGTTAAAGTTTGGTCCTGAAAAAAAACTGCTGTTCGGTCAGGAGTGAGGAATGCTCTTTTCTTTAAAAAATTGGGCATTGTTTCGTTTTGCATGAATACACCTCCTTATTGATATAAAAACAGCTTGATGGATACCAAACCATCAAGCTGCTGCAGAAAGCTTTTAATCAAGGGAAACGCGGGAATTGGCCGAAATCCGGCTTGCGCTTTTCTTTAAAGGAATCGCGGCCTTCTTTTGCTTCATCTGTTGTGTAGTAAAGCAATGTAGCATCACCTGCAAATTGCTGAAGTCCTGCTAATCCATCCGTATCAGCATTCATTGCTGCTTTAATAAAGCGAAGAGCCGTTGGACTTTTCTCAAGTATTTCCTCACACCATTTAATTGTTTCTTCTTCAACTTGCTCTAAAGGAACAACGGTGTTCACTAAGCCCATATCAAGCGCTTCCTGGGCATTGTACTGACGGCATAGATACCAAATTTCACGGGCTTTTTTATGGCCGATAATTCGTGCTAAATAGCCTGAACCGTAACCCGCATCGAAACTGCCTACTTTAGGTCCTGTTTGTCCAAATACCGCATTATCCGCAGCAATGGTTAAATCACAAACAACATGGAGTACGTGGCCCCCGCCAATCGCATAACCTTTTACCATTGCAATAACTGGCTTAGGAATCACACGGATTAAACGCTGTAAATCAAGGACATTTAAGCGTGGAATTTGATCCTCGCCTACATAGCCGCCATGTCCGCGGACACTTTGGTCACCGCCGGAACAGAACGCCTTCTCGCCAGCACCTGTTAACACAATAACGCCTATGCTGGAATCATCGCGTGCATGTGCAAAAGCATCAAACATTTCTGTTACCGTCTTTGGTGTAAAAGCATTATGTACGTGTGGGCGGTTAATCGTGATTTTCGCAATCCCATTATAGGTTTCATAAATAATTTCATCATATTTGCGTCCTGGAACCCATTCTACTGTCACAATGAAATCCTCCTTTAGATTTTTTTTGACAAAAAGTCACTTACTATTGTACCAAACTTTTCTGGTTCTTCCACATGAATTGCATGTCCACTATTTTCAACGACAACCCAAGTACCTTTTTTAAGCGATTGCAGTATACTCTCGGCAATCCCGCAAAACTTTTTATCCTCACGACCTGTTATCAGCAAAACTTCACAAGCCAGTTGATCTAATCGGTTCCACCAGGAAGGTTGTGAACCCGTTCCCATTCCAAGTAAACTGTTTGCTAGTCCAATAGAAGAATTACGAAGCCGCTGCATCCGAATCGATTCATTCATCTTAGCAGGCAGCCGCTTCATCGTAGAAAAGAGGGGAATCCCTTCCCAATACTCAACAAACGGCTTAATCCCTTGATCTCTAATAAACTTTGCAAGTTCTGCATCTTTCATACGGCGAAGTTCTCTTTCCGCTTCTGTAGCAAGTCCCGGTGATGCACTTTCAAGCATCAGCTTTCGCACCCTGTTTGGAAAAAGGAGCGCAAATGTGAGTGCCAGCCGGCCCCCCATAGAATAGCCAAGCAAATCTACCTCACTAACACCTAATTCATCAAGCATGTCATGTAAGTCTCCAGCAGCTGACTCAATTTGGTAGTGTGATAAATTCTCGGGAGACTCTGATTTCCCGTGCCCAATGATGTCTGGTGCAATTACCATGGAATGCCGGCTCCAGTCTGCAATAAAGGGTGTCCATGTTTCTGCATCGCCGGTAAATCCATGTAGCAAAACAAGCGGTGGAGATCCGTTCCCGCTGACCTTTACATGATAACGAATTCCGTCGATGAAAACGTCCATTACTGCTCACCTTTGACAAAATTTGATATTTCCTGGGAAACAGAGCGCCAAAAATTCCGATGTTCATGAAGATTAATCTCTCTTTTTGTCGCAATCTCATAAACATGTATACCTTTTTGGCCATTGCTCTTTTCCAATTCCATATGAAGGTGGTGCCAATCTGTAATTTTTGTAAAATATCCGTTAAACATTCTTACAGCATGTTCAAATTCTAGATTTAGAGGTGTACCAAATAGGAGTTCAAAATTTTTCGGATGCTCCGCTTGCGGTAAGAAGGAAAAAATCCCGCCTCCATTATTGTTCACAAGAATAATCTTAATATCAAGCTGATAAAGTTTTGCTGCAATAAGGCCATTTAAGTCATGGAAGAAAGTTAAATCCCCCAGTATTAAATATAAGGACTTTGAATACAGGGCAGCACCCAAGGCAGTCGAAACCGTACCGTCAATGCCATTAGCGCCTCGATTCGCCATTACTTTAATCGATTTATTATTATTTAAAAAGAAACTGTCAATGTCTCGGATTGGCATGCTATTCCCCACAAAAAGAGTTGACCCTTCCGGAAGCATATCAGCTAATTGATAAAACAGCCTGCCTTCACTTAATTCAGCAATGTCGTGAATGCCCGTCATATTTTTCTTTGTGAGCTCGTTAACTTTTTTCCAATCAGCCAAATAGTCGGTTGGCGCTTTGTTGTCCATAGAGGTTAACAGCGTTTCGCAAAAGGTCGTCTCATTACAAAAAACCATATTTGTGGATAATGAAGCAGGATCGCGCCAGCCTCCGCCGCCATCGATGACAAATTGCTCTGCAGCGTGGTTTTCCTTTAAGAAAATGGTTAACGCCTTAGAGATTGGCATTGCCCCGAATCGCAAAACAATATCTGGTTTAAGAAAGTCTTTAGCATCTTCATTTCTTAAAAATGTATCATATGATTCAATGATATTTTTTTTGCTGTGTTTACCACTTCTTAATTGTGATAACGGGTCAGCTAAAATCGGATAGTTTAATGAATCCGAAAGCTTCGTCACGGCTTCGGCAAAGCGATTGTCAGCAATATTTCCACAGACAATAATCCCTTTTTCCGTGCCGGTTAATTTTTCCGCTATAACTTTAAATTGCTCTGGATTGATGGTTAGCTCCCCATTTTGAACCTGAACATATCCTTTTGGGCGTTCCGTAAGCTGGAAAAGTACCTCATCCAATTTTGGAATGAGCGGCTCCCGAAACGGAAAATTCAAATGAACCGGACCCGAAGGAGCTGCCGCCGCAATAGCAGCAGCACGGGCACAAATGGTCCGGGCGTACCGGATAATCTCATCATTTTTCTCCGGTACAGCCATTTCAGCAAACCATTTAACATGATGGCCATATAGATGGATTTGGTCAATTGCCTGAGGTGCTCCCACATCCCTTAATTCATGCGGCCTGTCTGCCGTAAGGACAATTAAGGGCACTCGTGAATATCGCGCCTCCACAATCGCTGGAAAGTAGTTAGCCGCAGCAGTGCCGGATGTGCAGAGAATGGCAACAGGCCTGTTAATGGCCTTAGCAATACCTAAAGCAAAAAAGGCAGCTGAGCGTTCATCTACATGAACATGAATATTTAATTCAGGGTGTTCAGCCATTACCATCGCCATCGGAGTCGAGCGTGAACCAGGACTAACAACGACATCAGTAACCCCTGTTAACACGAGTTCTGAAACAAAAGCCGCAATATAAGCTGTTAATGATTCTTGATGATTCATTTTATTTTCCCCCAAGAGCCCGAAGCATTGGTGTAAACTTCAAGCCTGTTTCCAAATATTCACTTTCTGAATTTGAATCCGCTACAACACCGCACCCGGCAAACAATGAGGCCTCATCGCCCTGCAAGAGACCGCAGCGAATGGAGACCGCAAATTCGCCATTCTGTTTATAGTCAACCCAGCCAAGCGGTGCCCCATAGAAGCCGCGGTCCAGTTCCTCCACCTCTCGTATCTTTTCAACTGCTGCTTTTTTAGGCAGTCCTCCAAGAGCAGGTGTCGGATGAAGTCTTTCTACCAATAATAGTAACGATGCATCTTGATGGCACTTTCCAATCACTGGCGTATAAAGATGTTGAATATCCCGATTTTTCATTAACTGCGGTTGATCTGGAAGGATGATCTCTTCACAGGATTCTTCTAATGCTTCCTTAATCATTTCAACCACAAAACCGTGCTCAATCAGGTTTTTCTGATCATTTAATAAGGTTTGACCGAGAATTCTGTCCTCCGCTTCATTGCTGCCGCGTGAAATGGAGCCAGCCAAACAGGTTGAGTATACTTCAGACCCCTGCTTTTTTACTAACCTTTCGGGTGATGCCCCAATAAAGCAGTCGCCATTTGATTCAAAGGCAAAGATATAGCTTCCAGGCTGCTGTGTGTACAAATGCTCAAGTACGGTATCTGCCTCAACCTGATCATGAAAAACAAGTCTAAGTTCTCGTGCGAGGACAACTTTCTTTAAGGGTCCGTTTATTAACTCCTTCACAACACCATCAACAGCCTGTTTCCACTTTTCAGACGAAATTTCCTTAGTTTCCAATAATGCAGCACACTTTACTTCGTGATTCCGTTTTAGTGATTGAAGCAGTTGATTTCTTTCTTCACTAATCTTACTAAATAAAGACAAATCATCATTGGGTGTTATGACGATATTCGTTGTTAAATACGTTTCACCATCGATGATGCTTAATAAATATTGGGGAATATGGAACAACGATTCAGCATATTTGGACCAAAGATCGGTTTTTTCTTTATAAGGATCAAAGGAAAATCCTCCGAACATTAGCGGTCCAACAGCCATATTTGTATATGGATTAAATATTAAGCTATCCTTTAAAAAGCTCTTCCACTCTCTTTCAACATGAAAAAAGCGGTCAGTAGCCTGATCCGACTGAATTAGTTTTGAAATTCCAAGCCCAATAAGCATAATTTCTCCTGTTGGGTCTTTCCAGAAAAAACGTTCCCCGCTATAACGGGCTTTTCCCACATTAAAAAAGGATAAAGGGTTAATCATATCCATTTTATGGACTTCACTAATTAAAATAGGCCTGCCTAGATCTTTCGCACGATTAACAGCCAAAAAGCCTCTTTCCTTTATTCCCGTTTCTTGAATGGTAACCAAACAAATCCCTCCAAAACAGCCGAAATGACTGTTATCCATTCATTTTGATACATTTTTAGGTTACTACTCCCATTGTAAAGAAGTCAATAATACTTGTCACTATCAATACCGATTCAATCCTTATTATATATCAAAATTGTTACAATTAGGCTGAAAACGACTTTTCCCTTTCTCATTTTCCCACTATCCTGTCAATTATAATCAATCAGGTATAATCTTCTAGATATGAAAGCAAAAATCAATTGACACTAATACTGGAATTACATACACTTATGGTTGGGCAAGAAACCTACATGACAACATTTTGGTATCTTATATAGAGAAAATTATTTAAAAAGGGAGAGAGCAGAATGCAGCCAAATTTACAGCATCATTCGAAACCTGCCGTTAAATCAAACCGAGGTTTTCAAGTTTGGTGGCAAATGACCCGTCCACATACACTAACGGCATCGTTCGTACCCGTCCTACTTGGTACGGCTTTAGCTCTTAGACACGAGAAATTTCATTTTGGACTCTTTGCTGCGATGCTTGTTGCCAGTATTTTAATTCAAGCCGCTACTAATATGTTTAATGAATACTTTGATTACAAACGCGGACTTGACAATGAACACTCTGTTGGAATTGGCGGTACCATCGTCCGTGATGGAATTCAACCAAAAACCGTTATCAATTTAGCTTTTGGCTTTTACGGGGCTGCCTTATTATTAGGCATCTATATATGTGCAAATAGCAGCTGGTGGTTAGCATTGGTTGGGCTTGTTTGTATGGCGGTTGGCTATTTTTATACCGGCGGACCATTTCCCATTGCCTATACACCATTTGGTGAAGTTTTTTCCGGTTTCTTTATGGGGATGCTGATTATTTTAATTTCATTCTATATTCAAACAGGAACAATTACCAACACCAGTATTCTTGTCTCCGTTCCAAGTATGGTATTGGTTGGGATGATTATGTTATCCAATAATATCCGTGATTTAGATGGCGATAAAGAAAATGGCCGTAAAACGGTCGCCATTTTGTTAGGAAAAAAGAAAGCCATCTATTTATTAGCCGGGATGTTTACCTTTTCTTACATTTGGGTTATAGGGCTAATCATTAGCGGGATCGTACCATTTTGGACAGCGATTGTGATTCTAAGTGCTCCCAAAGCCATCAAGGCCACAAAAGGATTCATTGCAAATAATATTCCAATCAAAATGGCCCCTGCGATGGTCGCAACAGCTCAGACAAATACGATTTTTGGATTTTTACTTGCAGTCGGTATTTTTATCGGACATTTCTTTTCATAATAAAAAAGCTTCTGCCGCGGCAGAAGCTTTTTTATTATAGAGGTTTAATCCCCCAAATATCATCCGCGTATTCCTTAATCGTCCGGTCGCTTGAAAAATAACCGGCATGAGCAATATTGGTTAAGCTCATTTTTTGCCACTTTTCCTTATTCATAAAGGTTTCGCCAATCGACTGTTGGATATCGGCATATGCGGCAAAATCCTTTAAGACAAAATATTGATCATTTTCCTCCAAAAGCGAATCAAATATCGGTTCAAAATCATTTTGAACCCCTGGAAAAAACCCGTTTACCAGCTGGTCAACAGCCTGTCTGATGCGATAGTCATGATGATAATACTCTTGCGATTGATAGCCTCCGTGCTGATAATAATGAAGTACTTCATCTGCAGTTAATCCAAATGTAAAAATATGATCATCGCCAACCAATTCACGAATCTCAATATTAGCACCATCTAAGGTTCCTACTGTTAGGGCACCGTTAATCATGAATTTCATATTTCCCGTACCGGAGGCTTCTTTACTCGCCGTGGAAATTTGTTCACTCACATCGGAGGCAGGAAAGATTCTTTCCGCTAAGGAAACACGGTAATTCTCAAGAAAGATTACCTTCATTTTATCGCCGACGATTGGATCATTATTCACTTTTTCCGCCACAGAGTTTATTAATTTGATAATTTTTTTCGCATAATAATACCCCGGTGATGCTTTTGCACCAAAGATGAACACTCTTGGGGGGATGGAATAGCTTGAATCCTCTTTAATCCTGTTATATAAATGCATAATGTGAAGAACATTTAAAAGCTGCCGTTTATAGGCGTGCAGCCGTTTCACTTGAACATCAAATATCGCCCCAGTATCAACTGCTACTCCCGTCCTATCTAAAATAATATCAGCAAGCCTCTGTTTATTTTCATTTTTTATTTTCAACAGCTGTTCTAAAAATGATCGGTCATTTTTATATTTTAGTAAATGGGTAAGTTCTTCAGCGGAAAAGGTCCAGGACGGTCCGATCACTTCAGTTATAAGGGAAGATAACTTTGGATTCGCTTTTAACAGCCAGCGTCGGTAGGCAATTCCGTTTGTTTTATTATTAAATTTTTCAGGAAACAGTTCGAAAAACAGCTTCATCTCCCGTTTCTTTAATATTTCTGTATGCAGCTTAGCTACACCATTTACACTAAAACTGCCGACTATTGCTAAATGAGCCATTTTCACATACTCATCCGCAATGATTGCCAGTTCTTTTATTCTCTGCCAGTCACCAGGGGTTTGTTCCCAAAGCTCTTGGCAAAACCGTTCATTAATTTCTTCCACGATCATATAAATTCTTGGCAGCAGCGGGCGAAAAATATGGATGGGCCATTTTTCTAATGCTTCCGACAATGTCGTATGATTCGTATAGGAAATGGTATGTTGCGTTATATCCCACGCTTGCTCCCAGTCAAACCCGTCCACATCAATCAGGATCCTCATTAACTCCGGAATCGCCAGAACAGGGTGCGTATCATTGATATGGATACAAATATGTTCATGTAGCTGATGTAAGTTCCCATGTTGTTTCCGGTAGGTTCTTAAAATCGATTGAATACTGGCTGATACTAAAAAGTATTGCTGCTTCAGTCGTAAAATCTTCCCCTCATCATGGGTGTCATCAGGGTATAAAAACTCGGAAATCGATTCAGTCTCCCGTTTATATTTTAAAACATCCTTATGCATAGGAAAGGGAGAAGGCTCCGCATTCCAAAGCCTTAGTGTATTTACATTTTTAGATTTATAGCCAATCACAGGCATATCATGGGGGACAGCTGTAACGGCTTCGGCGTTCAAATGGTGAAAAACAAGGCGTCCCTCTTCCATCTTCGCCTCCACCTTACCCCAAAATGGAATTTTCACCGCACTATCTGCCTTGCGAATTTCCCACACATTGCCGCTCCTTAGCCATTGCTCCGGCAGTTCCACTTGGTAGCCGTCGACTATTTTTTGTTCAAATAGGCCATGCTTGTATCGAATGCCGTGCCCATGCCCCGGTAGATCGAGTGAAGCAAGCGAATCTAGAAAACAGGCTGCTAACCGGCCCAAGCCGCCGTTTCCTAACCCTGCATCCGCTTCTATTTCCTCTAGCTCCCCCAGGTCAATATCAAGCTCCTGAAGCCCTTTCTCTACAGTCTCTTCAACACCTAAATTAATTAAATTTTGCCGTAACAGTTTCCCCAATAAATATTCAATCGAGAGGTAATATACCTGCTTCCCTTCTGCTGCATGGTACCGTTCATTTGTGGCAATCCAGTTATTACTGACAAATTCACGAATCATACTTCCAAGGGTTTGATAATGATCCCTTGTCGAACTCTCCGAAAACCCCTTACCGCATAACATCTCGAGCCTTTTAAGAAAGGTATTCTTAAACTCTGTTGTACTAGAAAACATGTGTTTCACTCCTTGAAACCAGCTCAGCATAAAGCTGATTATAACTAAATGCTGATTGTGCCCAGCTATAATCCTTTTCCATTGCCTGTTTCACGATTGACGCCCACGCCGGTTTATTATGATAAAAGTGTAAGGCTCTTTGGATGGTATACAGCATGTCATGGGCATTAAAATTCCGGAAAGAAAAGCCATTTCCTTCACCGGTATACTCATTCCAAGCGTTCACAGTATCGTTTAATCCGCCAGTTTCGCGAACAATCGGAATCGCTCCGTATTTCATCGCGATAAGTTGTCCCAGACCACATGGTTCAAATTGTGACGGCATTAAAAACACGTCTGCTGCTGCATAAAGCTTATGAGCGAGCTCCTCATTAAAACCAGTATGAACCTTTAATTTTTCAGGGTAGACCCTTGCTGCCTGCCTTAAGTGCTCCTCGTATTCGTAATCACCGGTGCCAAGAATAATGACTTGTACGTCCTCCTGCAAAATTTCACGGAGGACACACTTTACTAAATCCAGCCCTTTCTGCCTAGTGAGCCTGGAGATCATCACCAGCAATGGGGTGCCCGCACTTTGCGGCAGTTCAAATCTTTTTTGGATTTCCCTTTTGTTGACTGCCTTCTTTTGATAAGAACCCACTTTATAAGTTTGCTCAATGAGCGGATCAATTGCCGGATTGTAAAAGTCCTCATCTATGCCATTTAAAATTCCAATCAGATCTTCCTCGCGTTCCCTAAGCAGACCATCAAGCTTTTCACCATATCCAGGAGTCTGAATTTCTTCTTTATACGTTGGACTTACAGTCGTTATTTTATCAGCGGCAACGAGCGCCCCTTTCATAAAATTGATATTTCCAAAAAACTCTAATTGGCCTGAATGAAAGGAGTTGTAATCCATACCCAGTAAATCACCCAATACCTCTTTTGGAAATATCCCCTGAAATTGCAGATTATGAATCGTGAATACGGTCCGGATCGTATCATAACCTTTTCGCTTGTAGTATTCCGTTCTCAAAAGAAAAGGGATCATTGCCGTATGCCAATCATGACAATGCAGGACATCCGGATAAAAATTAAGCTGTGCTATTGTTTCTAGCACTGCCTGATTGAAATAGGCAAACCTTTCCCCGTCATCAAAATAGCCATAAAGATTTTCCCGGTTAAAATAGTATTCGTTATCAACAAAATAATAAGTAATCCCCTGATGGGCAAAGACCTCAATACCGCAATATTGATTCCTCCAACCGACTGATACGGTAAATTCCTTAACTTTTTTCATTTCTTGTTTATATTCATTAGAAATGGTCCCATACTTAGGAAGAATTACCCTGACATCTGTTCCCAAGCTTTTTAATTCTTTTGGAAGGGAACCGGCAACATCGGCAAGCCCCCCTGATTTGGCAAATGGACCACATTCTGATACGGCAAATAATACTTTCACGAATTCATCAACGCTCCTTGTCTTGACCCTTTACGAATAACATATGGGGACCCTGCAGATCCCGTTAAATGGGTCCCTGCCTCCACTTTTACATCCTTATCTAAAATAACCGAATCAAGGTAACAATTCTCTTCAATTTGGCATTTTTGCATGATGATGCAATTCTTGATGACAGCCCCTTTTCCGATTTTTACCCCGCGTGAGACAATACTGTTCTCCACCGTTCCGCTAATAAAGCAGCCGTTCGCAATCATCGCATTTTTCACAGAGGATCCTTTGACATATTTGGTTGGCGGCTCATCCTTTACTTTTGTCAAAATCGGCTGATCTTTTAAGAATAATTGCTTCCAAACATTGGATTCAAGAAGCTTCATACTAGTAGAAAAATAGCTTTCAATCGAATCTATCATTACGGCATAGCCGTTATAATCATAGTGACAAATAGAATACTCATTATGAATAGCCGTTACAACATCCTTAATGCAGGTATAGCCTGTTTCATGTCTTGTTTCGAGCAGTTTTATGAGTAAAGAGGTTTTGATTAAATAAATTTCCATAGGCGTTCCATCCGAGTGATGGATTTCAGTTATATCGCATTGGGCATGTTTATGCCAATCTAATATTGGTCTAAAGTCCATATTAAAAATCGTATAACAGTTGGCAATCACTGCATACTCTTGTGTACTGCGATAAAAGTAATCCATGTTGGCAGCAAAATGTTCAAACGATCCAATTTTATTTCCGTCATTATCCACGATTGGAGAAGGGAAAAAGAAAAGGCCATCTCGCTTGCGATTTAAATCCCAATTTTTTCCTGAACCTAGATGATCCATTAATGAGCGGTACTGCATTTTTGGAAAAATGGCCACACTGCGAATACCTGAATTCACCATATTTGACAGGACAAAATCAATAATACGGTAACGTCCTGCAAAAGGTAGTGCGGCTAGTGAACGGTGTGCTAACAAATCTTCTAAATCATCATGATAGGTTGTGGCATCAATAACGCCTAATAGCTTTCTTTTCACTAAATTCCCTCCTGTTTTCTACTAACGGCAATTAAGAGATTTAAATAGCAGAATAAAGACTGCTTAACATTTCTTCCGTTACAAGGATAATTTCATCGTCAAACGACCGGATTACTGTCCCGTCCGGTACCTTTATATCACTCGGGACAATGGCCTTTTCAATTAAACAGTTCATTCCAATCGTTGCATCAGGCATAATAACCGATTCTAATATGGTTGATCCCTTGCCAACCGTGACACCTTGAAACAAAACCGATTTAACAATTTCCCCTTCAATCGTACAGCCCTCATTTATTAATGACTCGCTTACAATTGCCTCTGAAGAGATATACTGCGGCGGCTGATTCGGATTGACGGAATAAATTCTCCAATCATGGTCAAATAAGTCCAACTCACATTCCTCACCTAATAAATCCATATTTGCTTCCCAAAGGCTTTGGACTGTACCAACATCTTTCCAATAGCCCTTAAACGGATAGGCAAACAATTTCTTATTTTCTTCTAAAAGTAGCGGGATGACATCTTTTCCAAAATCATGACTAGACTCCGGGTTCCGTTCATCCATTTCTAAATATTCTTTCAGTATATTCCAGCTAAATATATAAATGCCCATGGAAGCCAGATTATTTTTTGGATCACTAGGCTTTTCTTCAAACTCAACTATTCTCATTTCCTCGTTTGTATTCATGATTCCAAACCGGCTGGCTTCAACCCAAGGAACCTCTATCAATGAAATCGTCACATCTGCTCTTTTCTCAATGTGATATTCGAGCATGCTCTCGTAATTCATTTTGTAAATATGGTCACCTGATAGGATTAATACATATTCCGGTTGATGTTGTTTCAGATAATTTAGGTTTTGGTAGATGGCGCTTGCGGTACCGGTATACCATTTTACTTCCGACGACTCACTGTAAGGGGGTAAAACGGTTACCCCGCCATCCTTGCGATCAAGATCCCAAGCGCTGCCGATACCAATATAGGAATTTAATAGAAGTGGCTGATATTGCGTTAAAACCCCAACTGTATCAATACCGGAATTAACGCAGTTGCTTAAGGTAAAATCAATGATACGGTATTTCCCTCCAAACGGTACTGCTGGTTTCGCCAGATCTTTAGTCAGCGAATTAAGTCTACTTCCTTTCCCTCCTGCTAACAGCATGGCTACGCACTTTTTCTTTCCCATTTCCTTTTCGCTCCTTTCGTTTCTTAACCGGTCTGATTATTTGAAAACCAAACGGGGCAATGGCCATTTCAACGGAACACGGCTGCCCATGGAAGGGCTCTTCTGACGCAAAAATGGTTTTTTTATTCGTCAATCCCGTTCCGCCGTATTCCTGTTGATCACTATTCATTATTTCTCGGTACTCTCCGGATTTAGGAACACCGATTTTATAAATGGGGTAATTCACACCCGTAAAATTGCAGACAATAATGACATAATCCTCTTTCTTTTTCCCTTTCCGAATGAAGGAAAAAATCGATTGGCTGCTGTTATTGGCATCAATCCACTCAAACCCATCCTGTAAATGATCCAATTCATATAATGATTTCGTTCGTTTATAAAGTTTTGTTAATACTTTTACATATGAATTTAAATTACTGTGCATGTCATATTCCATTAAGTTCCAGTCTAACTCCTCTTTGTCATTCCACTCTGCAAACTGGCCAAATTCGAAACCCATGAATAGTAGTTTCTTTCCTGGATGAGCAAACATATAGCCTAATAAAAGTTTAAGCTGGGCAAATTTTTCCCAATAATCCCCGGGCATTTTATCAAGTAGAGACTTTTTCCCATGAACCACTTCATCGTGTGAAAATGGGAGCATAAAGTTTTCCAAAAAGGCATATAAAAGTGAAAATGTTACCTTGGAATGGGCATGGGGCCGTGAATATGGAGGTGTTTCCATATACTCAAGCATGTCATTCATCCAGCCCATATTCCATTTGTAATCAAAGCCGAGGCCGCCGTAGTGAACGGGTGTTGTCACTTGAGGGAACTCGGTCGAATCCTCACCAATCATTAAAAAATGGGGATCATGTTCATGGACCGCATGATTTAATTTTTTCAAAAAATGAATGCCAAACGGATTCTCTCTCTTTCCCTGGTCGGCATTGGGCCAGTAGATGATATTCGCGACCGCATCCATTCGAAAACCATCAATATGAAAATAGTCAATCCAATATAGCGCGTTTGAAATAAGAAAGCTTTGGACCTCACCTTTTCCTAAATCAAAATTCGCCGTTCCCCATACGACATTTTCTCTGTCATGAACATGGCTATATGAATAAATATGTGTACCATCAAAACGATATAGCCCGTGTGCATCTTTGCAGAAATGACCTGGAACCCAGTCAAGAATGACACCGATCCCTTGCTGATGACACTGGTCCACAAAATATCTAAAGTCATCGGGTGTACCATACCTGGACGTCACTGAGAAATAACCAGTTCCTTGATACCCCCATGAGTCATCGAGCGGATGCTCGACAAGCGGTAATATTTCAATATGGGTGAAACCGTGCTCTATTACATAAGGAATAAGCTTTGCTGCCATGTCCTTATAGGTTATGTAGTCACCATTGGCATTCTTTCTCCAAGAACCTAGATGAACCTCATAAATGACAGCTGGCTCTGATAAAAAATTCTTTTTTTCCCTTCGGTTCATCCAATGAGTGTCTTGCCACGTATATTGGTTAAACGAGTAAACAATAGAAGCAGTATCGGGTCTTACTTCCGAATAAAATGCAAAGGGATCTGCCTTTAAATGCCTTTCTCCTGTTTGTGAAATAATTTCATACTTGTATATCTTTCCTTCTAGGTCTTGATTGACAACAATAATCCATACTCCTTCATCATTAACCTTCTGAAGTTCATATCCATTACCATTCCAGTTATTAAAATTGCCCAGGAGCCTCACTTGAGAGGCGTTAGGGGCCCATACACAAAATCGAGTATATACTTGATTGGAATTCTTTAAGATATGAGCGCCAAAAAGCTGATGACTTTGAAAGTAGTTGCCTTCATGAAACAAGTGCAACTGATAATCAGTTGGAAAAAACGTGTTCACAGTCATGGCTCTCCTCATCCTCAATGAAAATATGTATTTCAATGACCAATTATAAGCGCAATTGTCTTATTTTCCTCGAAATACTTTTTTATCTTTTCTGACATCTTGTGATGTTTATTGCTACACAGAGACTTTTTATTACATTTTTCGAGTATGTCCGACATATATTTCATCTTTATTCGACATAATCTTATAAAGTTTTTTATTTTTTTTATGAAAAAAATTATTTAAATACTAATAATTTCGTGGTGTGAAAACAGGAGAAAACAGGAAGATGTAAGCGTTATCAATGGTTTTCAAGATTGGTTTAAGTGATTAAATATTATATCGATATAATGAGTTTTAATCTTAGGTGGAGTTTGGGATAAGGGCGCTGCTAGTGGAGGGTGGGGCGATGTTCAGATTATATATTGTTACCATCTGTTTAATCTTTTCACGCACATGGGCATTATATATCTTTTTTATTTCCGTTCTTTCAGTTTTTTAGGGATCACGGGCATAATCATATATGGCCTTACCCTTTACCGACGACTTCTGATGTTTTATCTACGACTTTTAATCTTTTATCAACAACTTTTCAGGTTTTAACTACGACTTTTAATCTTTTATCAACAACTTTTCAGGTTTTATCTACGACGTTCCAACTTTTTTCTACAACTCATTATTAAGCTTTAAAGGATGGCGTAGGCCGTGGTCCTGCCCTTAATTATTTAATAGGCACAAAAAAACTGATAACAAATTGTTATCAGTTTTTTCATATGACCCCTACGGGATTCGAACCCGTGTTACCGCCGTGAAAGGGCGGTGTCTTAACCGCTTGACCAAGGGGCCGTTTAAAATTATGGCGGAGAAGGAGGGATTTGAACCCTCGCGCCGGTTACCCGACCTACACCCTTAGCAGGGGCGCCTCTTCAGCCTCTTGAGTACTTCCCCATAATGGCTCCGCAGGTAGGACTCGAACCTACGACCGATCGGTTAACAGCCGATAGCTCTACCACTGAGCTACTGCGGAATAAAATATGGTGGGCCTAAATGGACTCGAACCATCGACCTCACGCTTATCAGGCGTGCGCTCTAACCAGCTGAGCTATAGGCCCCTAATGGAGCGGGTGATGAGAATCGAACTCACAACATCAGCTTGGAAGGCTGAGGTTTTACCACTAAACTACACCCGCATTGTTAAAGATGATGGGGCGGCTGATGGGAATCGAACCCACGAATGTCGGAACCACAATCCGATGCGTTAACCACTTCGCCACAACCGCCATACATATAAAATTTAAAATAAAATGGTGGCTCAGGACGGAATCGAACCGCCGACACAAGGATTTTCAGTCCTTTGCTCTACCGACTGAGCTACTGAGCCACTTTAGATGGCGGTCTGGACGGGACTCGAACCCGCGACCTCCTGCGTGACAGGCAGGCATTCTAACCAACTGAACTACCAGACCGAATTGCGGGGACAGGATTTGAACCTGCGACCTTCGGGTTATGAGCCCGACGAGCTACCAGACTGCTCCACCCCGCGATAATAAAAACTGTTAAAATAATATGGCGGAGGAAGAGGGATTCGAACCCCCGCGCGATTTAACCCGCCTGTCGGTTTTCAAGACCGATCCCTTCAGCCGGACTTGGGTATTCCTCCATATTATAAAGTGTTACTGGTGGACCTTGTAGGACTCGAACCTACGACCGGACGGTTATGAGCCGTCTGCTCTAACCAGCTGAGCTAAAGGTCCAAGTTGAAAATATTTTTTAAAAATTTGGTAGCGGCGGAGGGGATCGAACCCCCGACCTTACGGGTATGAACCGTACGCTCTAGCCAGCTGAGCTACACCGCCATAATTGAATTTTATACGAAAGTTTGGTGGAGCCTAGCGGGATCGAACCGCTGACCTCCTGCGTGCAAAGCAGGCGCTCTCCCAGCTGAGCTAAGGCCCCAAAAGTATAATAATTGAAATGGTCGGGAAGACAGGATTCGAACCTGCGACCCCTTGGTCCCAAACCAAGTGCTCTACCAAGCTGAGCTACTTCCCGTTAAACTTAATGGCGCGCCCGAAAGGAGTCGAACCCATAACCTTCTGATCCGTAGTCAGACGCTCTATCCAATTGAGCTACGGGCGCATTAATTTAGAATGGTGCCGAGGACCGGAATCGAACCGGTACGGTAGTCACCTACCGCAGGATTTTAAGTCCTGTGCGTCTGCCAGTTCCGCCACCCCGGCACTACATAGAGAGCGGAAGACGGGATTCGAACCCGCGACCCCCACCTTGGCAAGGTGGTGTTCTACCACTGAACTACTTCCGCATATCAAAATTAAATGGTGCGGGTGAAGGGAGTCGAACCCCCACGCCTTGCGGCGCCAGATCCTAAGTCTGGTGCGTCTGCCAATTCCGCCACACCCGCATATTAATTTTAAATGGTGAGCCATGAAGGACTCGAACCTTCGACCCTCTGATTAAAAGTCAGATGCTCTACCAACTGAGCTAATGGCTCGTACAAAGGTGCCGGCGAGAGGACTTGAACCCCCAACCTACTGATTACAAGTCAGTTGCTCTACCAATTGAGCTACCCCGGCAATTGTTAACATAATTATTTATGGTGGAGGATGACGGGATCGAACCGCCGACCCTCTGCTTGTAAGGCAGATGCTCTCCCAGCTGAGCTAATCCTCCATATATAAAGCCTGGCAACGTCCTACTCTCACAGGGGCGCATGCCCCAACTACCATCGGCGCTGAGAAGCTTAACTTCCGTGTTCGGTATGGGAACGGGTGTGACCTTCTCGCCATTAGTTACCAGACTATTTATTTGAGGTTTTCATTCCCTCAAAACTAGATAATGCAGAAGAAGTTTTTTGTAAAAACGAGTTCAACCACTTAAAAATGGTTAAGTCCTCGATCGATTAGTATCAGTCAGCTCCACATGTCGCCATGCTTCCACCTCTGACCTATCAACCTGATCATCTTTCAGGGATCTTACTAGCTTGACGCTATGGGAAATCTCATCTTGAGGGGGGCTTCATGCTTAGATGCTTTCAGCACTTATCCCGTCCGCACATAGCTACCCAGCGATGCCTTTGGCAAGACAACTGGTACACCAGCGGTGCGTCCATCCCGGTCCTCTCGTACTAAGGACAGCTCCTCTCAAATTTCCTGCGCCCACGACGGATAGGGACCGAACTGTCTCACGACGTTCTGAACCCAGCTCGCGTACCGCTTTAATGGGCGAACAGCCCAACCCTTGGGACCGACTACAGCCCCAGGATGCGATGAGCCGACATCGAGGTGCCAAACCTCCCCGTCGATGTGGACTCTTGGGGGAGATAAGCCTGTTATCCCCGGGGTAGCTTTTATCCGTTGAGCGATGGCCCTTCCATGCGGAACCACCGGATCACTAAGCCCGACTTTCGTCCCTGCTCGACTTGTAGGTCTCGCAGTCAAGCTCCCTTGTGCCTTTACACTCTACGAATGATTTCCAACCATTCTGAGGGAACCTTTGGGCGCCTCCGTTACTCTTTAGGAGGCGACCGCCCCAGTCAAACTGCCCACCTGACACTGTCTCCCACCCCGATCAGGGGTGCGGGTTAGAATTTCAATACAGCCAGGGTAGTATCCCACCGACGCCTCCACCGAAGCTAGCGCTCCGGCTTCTCAGGCTCCTACCTATCCTGTACAAGCTGTACCAAAATTCAATATCAGGCTACAGTAAAGCTCCACGGGGTCTTTCCGTCCTGTCGCGGGTAACCTGCATCTTCACAGGTACTATAATTTCACCGAGTCTCTCGTTGAGACAGTGCCCAGATCGTTACGCCTTTCGTGCGGGTCGGAACTTACCCGACAAGGAATTTCGCTACCTTAGGACCGTTATAGTTACGGCCGCCGTTTACTGGGGCTTCGATT
This sequence comes from Neobacillus sp. 19, assembly GCF_049463095.1. Lineage (NCBI taxonomy): Bacteria > Bacillati > Bacillota > Bacilli > Caryophanales > Bacillaceae > Neobacillus > Neobacillus sp. 19. The sequence goes on from NZ_JBMPZU010000050.1 coordinate 115,751, forward strand.
CAGAGCTTCGCTTGCGCTAACCCCTCCTCTTAACCTTCCAGCACCGGGCAGGCGTCAGCCCCTATACTTCGCCTTGCGGCTTCGCAGAGACCTGTGTTTTTGCTAAACAGTCGCCTGGGCCTATTCACTGCGGCTCTTCAGGGCTATGAACCCTAAAGAGCACCCCTTCTCCCGAAGTTACGGGGTCATTTTGCCGAGTTCCTTAACGAGAGTTCTCTCGCTCACCTTAGGATTCTCTCCTCGCCTACCTGTGTCGGTTTGCGGTACGGGCACCTTGAATCTCGCTAGAGGCTTTTCTTGGCAGTGTGGAATCAGGAACTTCGGTACTAAATTTCCCTCGCTGTCACAGCTCAGCCTTTACGGTGAACGGATTTTCCTATTCACCAGCCTAACTGCTTAGACGCGCATATCCAACAGCGCGCTTACCCTATCCTCCTGCGTCCCCCCATCACTCAAACGATTCATAGGTGGTACAGGAATATCAACCTGTTGTCCATCGCCTACGCCTTTCGGCCTCGGCTTAGGTCCCGACTAACCCTGAGCGGACGAGCCTTCCTCAGGAAACCTTAGGCATACGGTGGATGAGATTCTCACTCATCTTTCGCTACTCATACCGGCATTCTCACTTCTAAGCGCTCCACCAGTCCTTACGGTCTAGCTTCAACGCCCTTAGAACGCTCTCCTACCACTGACACCTAATGGTGTCAATCCACAGCTTCGGTGATACGTTTAGCCCCGGTACATTTTCGGCGCAGAGTCACTCGACCAGTGAGCTATTACGCACTCTTTAAATGGTGGCTGCTTCTAAGCCAACATCCTGGTTGTCTAAGCAACTCCACATCCTTTTCCACTTAACGTATACTTTGGGACCTTAGCTGGTGGTCTGGGCTGTTTCCCTTTCGACTACGGATCTTATCACTCGCAGTCTGACTCCCACGGATAAGTCTTTGGCATTCGGAGTTTGTCTGAATTCGGTAACCCGATGAGGGCCCCTAGTCCAAACAGTGCTCTACCTCCAAGACTCTAACAACGTGAGGCTAGCCCTAAAGCTATTTCGGAGAGAACCAGCTATCTCCAAGTTCGATTGGAATTTCTCCGCTACCCACACCTCATCCCCGCACTTTTCAACGTGCGTGGGTTCGGGCCTCCATCCAGTGTTACCTGGACTTCACCCTGGACATGGGTAGATCACCTGGTTTCGGGTCTACGACCACATACTCAAACGCCCTATTCAGACTCGCTTTCGCTGCGGCTCCGTCTCTTCAACTTAACCTTGCATGGGATCGTAACTCGCCGGTTCATTCTACAAAAGGCACGCCATCACCCATAAACGGGCTCTGACTACTTGTAGGCACACGGTTTCAGGAACTATTTCACTCCCCTTCCGGGGTGCTTTTCACCTTTCCCTCACGGTACTGGTTCACTATCGGTCACTAGGGAGTATTTAGCCTTGGGAGATGGTCCTCCCTGCTTCCGACCGGATTTCACGTGTCCGGCCGTACTCAGGATCCACTCAGGAGGGAACGAAGTTTCAACTACAGGGCTTTTACCTTCTCTGGCTGACCTTTCCAGGTCGCTTCATTTACCCCGTTCCTTTGTAACTCCATGTTGAGTGTCCTACAACCCCAAGAGGCAAGCCTCTTGGTTTGGGCTATGTCCCGTTTCGCTCGCCGCTACTCAGGGAATCGCGTTTGCTTTCTCTTCCTCCGGGTACTTAGATGTTTCAGTTCCCCGGGTATGCCTTCTATACCCTATGTATTCAGGTAAAGATACTGTTCCATTACGAACAGTGGGTTTCCCCATTCGGAAATCTCCGGATCAAAGCTTACTTACAGCTCCCCGAAGCATATCGGTGTTAGTCCCGTCCTTCATCGGCTCCTAGTGCCAAGGCATTCACCGTGCGCCCTTTCTAACTTAACCTAAAAAGGTTTATAACTCTTATTCAATAAGAGAGAAAAACTAAAATGGCGATTACTCGATGTTTACTTTGCTTCTTCTTACGATTATCTAGTTTTCAAGGAACAAAAAAGTCTTGAGAGAATTGCTCCCTCAAAACTAAACAAACAAGAAACGTCAACCTTATTATCAGTCCGAAAGGACTGCATTATCCTTAGAAAGGAGGTGATCCAGCCGCACCTTCCGATACGGCTACCTTGTTACGACTTCACCCCAATCATCTGTCCCACCTTAGGCGGCTGGCTCCATGAAGGTTACCCCACCGACTTCGGGTGTTACAAACTCTCGTGGTGTGACGGGCGGTGTGTACAAGGCCCGGGAACGTATTCACCGCGGCATGCTGATCCGCGATTACTAGCGATTCCGGCTTCATGCAGGCGAGTTGCAGCCTGCAATCCGAACTGAGAATGGTTTTATGGGATTGGCTAAACCTTGCGGTCTCGCAGCCCTTTGTACCATCCATTGTAGCACGTGTGTAGCCCAGGTCATAAGGGGCATGATGATTTGACGTCATCCCCACCTTCCTCCGGTTTGTCACCGGCAGTCACCTTAGAGTGCCCAACTGAATGCTGGCAACTAAGATCAAGGGTTGCGCTCGTTGCGGGACTTAACCCAACATCTCACGACACGAGCTGACGACAACCATGCACCACCTGTCACTCTGTCCCCCGAAGGGGAACGTCCTATCTCTAGGAGTGTCAGAGGATGTCAAGACCTGGTAAGGTTCTTCGCGTTGCTTCGAATTAAACCACATGCTCCACCGCTTGTGCGGGCCCCCGTCAATTCCTTTGAGTTTCAGCCTTGCGGCCGTACTCCCCAGGCGGAGTGCTTAATGCGTTAGCTGCAGCACTAAGGGGCGGAAACCCCCTAACACTTAGCACTCATCGTTTACGGCGTGGACTACCAGGGTATCTAATCCTGTTTGCTCCCCACGCTTTCGCGCCTCAGCGTCAGTTACAGACCAGAAAGCCGCCTTCGCCACTGGTGTTCCTCCACATCTCTACGCATTTCACCGCTACACGTGGAATTCCGCTTTCCTCTTCTGCACTCAAGTCCCCCAGTTTCCAATGACCCTCCACGGTTGAGCCGTGGGCTTTCACATCAGACTTAAAGGACCGCCTGCGCGCGCTTTACGCCCAATAATTCCGGACAACGCTTGCCACCTACGTATTACCGCGGCTGCTGGCACGTAGTTAGCCGTGGCTTTCTGGTTAGGTACCGTCAAGGTACCGGCAGTTACTCCGATACTTGTTCTTCCCTAACAACAGAGCTTTACGACCCGAAGGCCTTCATCGCTCACGCGGCGTTGCTCCATCAGACTTTCGTCCATTGTGGAAGATTCCCTACTGCTGCCTCCCGTAGGAGTCTGGGCCGTGTCTCAGTCCCAGTGTGGCCGATCACCCTCTCAGGTCGGCTACGCATCGTCGCCTTGGTGAGCCGTTACCTCACCAACTAGCTAATGCGCCGCGGGCCCATCTGTAAGTGTCAGCCGAAACCGACTTTCAGCTTTCCCTCATGAGAGGGAAAGAATTATCCGGTATTAGCTCCGGTTTCCCGAAGTTATCCCAGTCTTACAGGCAGGTTGCCCACGTGTTACTCACCCGTCCGCCGCTAACCAACGGGAGCAAGCTCCCATTGATTCGCTCGACTTGCATGTATTAGGCACGCCGCCAGCGTTCGTCCTGAGCCAGGATCAAACTCTCCAAAAAAGTTGAGTTGATTAGCTCATAAAATAAAACGTTGGCTTAGTTTCTATAGAAGAAACTAATAATTTATTGTTTGTTGACGTTTTTGTTTGTTTAGTTTTCAAAGAACAATCATTTGACCAGTGTCGAAAAAATCATTTTTCAACAATTTAGCCATTCTTTCGACTCGCCGCTCAAAAGCGACTTCTTTAATTTATCATATCTCACATCACTGTGTCAACAACTTTTTTAATTTCTTTTTTTCGTTATTTGACTTTCCCGATGAGGACGAGATTTAATATACCATGATAAAGAAATGATTGCAATATAATTTCTAAAGTTTTTTCAAAATCTATTTTTCAATAGACTCATAAAACGAACTAATAATGTATATGTAATTAGAGACAGCAGTTTATTACAATTTAAATGGGTAAAGCAAAAAAGCCTTCAAGACAAGATGGATCAATCGATTTATATTTTGCTCTTTCAATCGATCTATCTTTAAGTGTAGAATCAAAATAAAGTTTTTATTATTTTTGATTATTTAATTTGGAAGTGAATGATATGAGCAATGCGGATGTTGATATATTAATTAAGCTCGGTATTTCTGCTATTTTCGGACTGATCATCGGTCTTGAACGTGAGTTGAAAAGGAAACCTGTAGGTCTTAAGACAAGTCTTGTTATTTCCGTTGTAAGCTGTTTGCTGACGATTGTATCCATTCAATCTGCGTATATGTTTCCAAATTCAGATGAAGTAAAGATTACAATGGATCCGCTCAGACTTGCAGCACAGATTGTCTCGGGAATTGGTTTTTTAGGTGCTGGTGTCATATTAAGAAGAGGAAACGACAGTATTTCAGGTTTAACAACGGCTGCCATGATTTGGGGAGCTGCGGGTATTGGGATTGCAGTAGGTGCAGGTTTTTATTTAGAAGCATTTGCCGGCGTTGCCCTACTTATCATTAGTGTAGAGTTAATTCCTTTTTTAATGAAACTTTTTGGTCCGAAGCAATTGCGAGAAAAGGAAATTACCCTTCAGTTATTTATAAGAGACCAAAAGCAAATCGAAATAGCTATTTCTTTTTTACTAGAAAAAAAATATATTATTCGCAGGCTTCGAATAAAGGATTTAGATAACGGAGATCATCTGGTTCAAATTTTGGTTGCAGTTGATTACCGTGAAAAAACCACTGAGGTATATGCCGCCGTTTCAGAAATAGATGGAGTAAAAAAGGTGGAAATTGAAAGTTTAAGCTAATTGAGAAATATTTATCCCTTTCTTGAAATTTCCTCTTGCAAGAATGATATAATATAGATATAATTCTTCTTGTAACAAAATATTGGGGGCTTAGCTCAGCTGGGAGAGCGCTTGCATGGCATGCAAGAGGTCGTCGGTTCGATCCCGATAGTCTCCATACTCCGAAAACCTTTGCGCTGCAAAGGTTTTTTTGTTTTGTCACCAATTAATTATTAAATTCGTATGAATAATTTTTCCTATTTTTCCAATTTCCTCTTGCGCATTTAATTTCATTATTACTATAATTATAAACGAAAATAAAGTTTAAAAATTTAGAAAAATCTGCATTATGGGAGATGATGCGATAAATAGACTCAAGGTTTTCCTCTAATGTTCATCATGTAACGTCCTAGTATTTCTTCATCAATTGTCCCATCAGCATTGTCTTTTCTTTTTAACCTCATGTTTGAGCAAAAGGTTTTTAGATGAGAGGGGGGCTTCCAGTGGAGCCACAAAAAATGAAAGCATATTCTGAAAGCGATTACAGTTCTATTGTCCAATCACCATCATTTCAAACATTGCTCTCCGAAAAGAAGAAATTTATTATTCCAGTCACTATTTTCTTTTTTTGCTTTTATTTCGCACTACCTATATTAACCTCTTATTCAACGGTATTGAATCATAAGTTTATCGGCAGTATTACATGGGCATGGGTTTTTGCATTCTTACAATTTATTATGACTTGGGGATTATGCTGCTTTATTCAAAGAAAGCGGCAAAATTTGATGAATTAGCCAATAAAGTGGTTCAAGAAGGGGTGAATAGCTGATGAACACCCCTGCTTTTATTATGTTTCTTGGAATCGTTTTTGTAACGTTAATTATTACATATTACGCTTCCAAAAAAACAAAAAATGCAAGTGAATTTTATACGGCCGGCGGCGGGCTGACGGGCTGGCAAAACGGACTGGCCATCGCCGGGGATTATATGTCAGCTGCTTCATTCCTAGGAATTGCCGGTGCTGTAGCCTTAACTGGCTTTGATGGTTTTTTCTATAGTATTGGATTCCTTGTTGCCTACCTTGTTGTTCTTTATATAGTGGCGGAACCATTAAGAAATCTTGGAAAATATACATTTGCAGATATGATTGCAGCCCGCTTCAATGCCAAGAAAATCCGCGGGTTTGCAGCGATGAATACTGTAGTTATTTCAATCTTTTATATGATTGCACAGCTTGTAGGTGCGGGAGCACTTATTAAATTATTATTAGGCTTAGACTATACTACATCGGTTTTAATCGTTGGTGTCTTGATGACGGTTTATGTTATTTTTGGCGGGATGCATGCGACGAGCTGGGTGCAAATCATTAAAGCTGTTCTGTTAATGGGCGGTACTTTCTTAATCTCGATCATTGTATTTGCTAAGTTTAATTGGAGCATCACTGATATGTTTGCCCAAATGAAAACGGCCACGCCTTTGAAAGAAGCTTTCTTAAATCCGGGGGTCAAATACAAAATTGGTCTTGATACGATTTCATTAAATATGGGACTCGTACTAGGGACCGCCGGATTGCCGCATATCCTCGTCCGCTTCTTTACTGTTAAAGATGCGAAAACGGCTCGTGCCTCCGTTGTTTATGCAACTTGGATTATTGGACTCTTTTATGTTATGACAATTTTCCTCGGTTTTGGGGCTGCAGCCTTTGTCGGTAATTCTGAAATCGTCGCAGCTAATCCAGCTGGAAATATGGCAGCACCACTGTTAGCAAAAGCGCTTGGCGGGAATATGCTATTTGCATTTGTTTCAGCAGTTGCCTTTGCAACAATTCTAGCAGTTGTTGCAGGACTTGTTTTAACAGCAGCTTCTGCCTTTGCCCATGATTTCTATAACGAAATCCTTCGCAAAGGAAAAGCAACGGAAAAGCAGCAAGTTAGTATGGCTCGCTGGGCCGCTATTGCAGTTTCTGTTATTTCTATTATTCTTGCTTTAGGGGCGCAAACACTTAATGTTGCCTTCCTGGTTTCTCTTGCATTTGCCGTAGCTGCCAGTGCGAACCTGCCCGTCATCATTTACACCATCTACTGGAAGCGATTCAATACAACAGGTGCGGTATGGGCAATGGTCGTTGGATTGATCACTGCAATCGGCCTCGTGCTTATTAGCCCGAACGTGTTCAGTCCTGAAGCAGGGAAAGCCATTTTTGTCGGCAATCCTATCTTCCCATATACAACACCGGGAATCGTCTCGATCCCGCTTGGATTCCTTGCCGGTTACTTAGGAACCATCTTCTCCAGCCAAAAGGCTGATGTGAAGAAGTTCGAGGAAGTATTGGTGAAATCAAATACTGGAATTGGTATTAATAATTAGCTAGACAAAAAATGGGACTGAAGTCAATTTCAGTCCCATTTTTTAGCCTCATTTTTTTCTGCTTGAACTTGTTTTAGCCGATTTGCCGCCAGACTTAAAGGTGAAGTTCTTTGGCCCGGTTCGTTTACCTTGTTTAGGTTTGAAGTTCCCTTTTTGCTCACCTTTAAAATCTGCATTATTTCGGTTTCGAGATCCTCTACCCTTCTTTCCACTTCCGGTGCCGCGTTTTTCATTTTGACCATATGGTCGGGCTTTCTTTTCATCCCTCGAATGTTCAATTTCCTGACCGCTGTTTCCCAGGTTTTGTTTTGGAATCGTAATCGTCAGTTCTTTTTCAATTAAATCAAGTGTTGGCCGGTCAGCGGACGAGTAAAATGTAATTGCCAAGCCGGTCATTCCTGCCCTGCCTGTTCGGCCAATACGGTGGACATAGCTTTCGGCATCTTGCGGAATATCATAATTGAATACATGTGTGACCCCTTCAACATCAAGTCCCCTTGCTGCCACATCGGTTGCAATTAATAATTGAATCTCTGCATCCCTAAACCGCTTCATCACTTGTTCCCTTTTAGCCTGCGATAAGTCCCCATGTAATTCGTCACATGGAAATCCGGGGGCTTTCAGCGCATCATATAGCTTACTTACTCTCCGTTTTGTCCGGCAAAAAATAACCGCTAAAAACGGCCGATGCTTTTCTATTAATTGAATCAATGTTGCCTGCTTCGCCCTGTCTGTTGTATGAATCGCCAGCTGCTTGACATTTTCAGCAGGACCTTGTGTTTTTTCTATTTGAATGTATTCAGGCGCTTTCATATGTTTTGCCGCCAATTTCCTGATTTCCGGCGGCATTGTTGCAGAGAATAACATGGTTTGCCGGGTTGCAGGTGTCTCCCGAATAATATCCTCCACTTCCCCGAGAAATCCGATATGAAGCATTTGGTCCGCCTCATCTAATACAAGAAAGGATATTTCTGATAATCGAACCGTTTCTCTCCTAATATGATCTAACAGCCGGCCGGGAGTACCGACAACTATTTGCGGATTCCGCTTTAATTTTTTCAGCTGTTTTTCAACATCCTGACCGCCATATGCAGCTAACACAGAGATACCCTGCATACCGACAATCAATTTTTCAATTTCTTCTGTTATTTGCAAGGCCAATTCTCTTGTAGGAGTGACGATAAGTGCTTGCACATGTGCTGCATCCCTATCGATTTTTTCAAGAATCGGCAGGATAAAGGCAAAGGTTTTCCCTGTCCCCGTTTGTGCCTGTGCAATAATATCGTTACCCTTCATTACAAATGGAATCGATTGTTCTTGAATCGGTGTTGGGATCGCGACACCATAGCCGCGTAATTGCTGTACTAAAGTTTCTGAAATTCCTAATGATAAAAAGTCTGCCAAACCTACCCCTGCTTTCTACTTAACCTATCCACTTATATTGATGGTTTTTCGAAGGAATTGCAAATATATATGTAAAAATCCAATCATTGGTTGTCATTTCTTTTTAAAAACCTTATAATTAATAATACCAACTTAATCAATCGGAATAGTTAAATTAAATAATAGGAGGGATTTTATGAAGGAACAGAGTTTTCTCATCATCCATGGATTAGGAGGGAGCGGCCCGAATCACTGGCAAACGTGGCTTGCACATGAACTAACAGAAAGAAACTACCATGTTAGTTACCCAACCTTCTCGCACTTCGATAGCCCTAATAAGAGTGTTTGGCTGGCCGAATTAGATGCGGCGATACAAACCCTCCCGGCAGGCCATCAGCTTACTGTTATTACTCACAGTCTTGGCTGCTTGCTTTGGCTTCATTACACAGCGATTTATCCGAAAAGAATCGCTGAACAAGTCATTCTCGTTGCACCGCCATCTCCAGCCATTGTTCTTTCACAAGCAAATTCTTTTTATCCTGTACCGTTACAAGGGAACCGTCTCTCAAGAGCAGCAGAAGATACATTATTTATTCATTCAACCAATGATCCCTATTGCAGTATGAAGGATGCGAAAAGCTATCTAAGCTTGGGCTATCCCTCGATTGTTTTACCGGATTCCGGGCATATTAATACAGATTCCGGGCACGGAAAATGGCCGTGGATATTGGAACAGTGCCTAGTCGATGGAAAAATAACCCAATATGTATAAAAAGAAAAAAGGAGTGGGATTAATAATCCGTCACTCCTTCTTTTTATTTAAACTATTACGGCCGCTTTCACCCAGTGATTTACGACCGGAATGCCGGCGTCCTTCATTGTTCGATAAACAGGGCATCTGAGGTCAACTGCTTTTTGTAATTCATCAATTCTTTCTTGGGACTCGGATGTTTCGACAACCGCATTGACTGTGACTTGCTGAAAGTAAGGTTTAACCGATAAATCTCCCATGAGTCCTGCTAGATCCAAGCTTCCCTCAACATTAAAGGAGATTCCTTGAAGGTCAAATTTCATTTCCTGCGCTATCAATTGAGCCATGACATTTTCACAGGCAATCAACGAGGATAAAAATGCCGAAAGCGGGTCAATCGCCGAGTCCTTCCCACCAAAAGATACCGGTTCATCGATCGCAATCGTATGCTTGCCTGCAGCCGCATCAAGGCGCATTCCAGTTCCTTTACCCTCTACTTTAAAGTTCATCAACTGTCCCATTAATTATTCTCCTTTACTAGAACCATTTCCCGCAGCTTTTTCGCTGCCTCCGACATCACCTTTAATTTTTCAAAAGCAATCTCGTCGCTGTTCATTGGCCGTTGTGCAAATGTACCAAAGCCGCAATCCGGATTTAAAAAGATTTTTTCATCCGACAGGTACTTTCTAGCCTCTTGGACTCGTTCAATGATTGCCTCAACGTTTTCGATTGTTTCTGTTCGAGGATTGACGATACCCAATCCCAGCTCTTTCCCGCCAAATTCAGCAATCACATCAAGCTCCCCGGCACGAGGAGTCGCATATTCAAGAATAAGCTGATCGACATTTACATGTGCGAGATAGGGAATTAATGGATCATATGGTCCGCGAAGCAGAACCTGTTCTTGAGTGCTCCAGTTACCGCGGCACACATGTACACCGATCCTTGACCCTCTTCCAAGCATGCCTTCTGTTACCTGATTCATTAAATCAAGTGCAAAGGCAATCTCTTCAGCAGCATCGGCTTTTGCCGTCAATGCACCGCACATAAAGGTCCGGTTGGCATTTTTTTGTGTGAAAACAAGTTCTGTCAACACAGGCTCATCGAATTGAATAAAATCAACTCCGGCGGCAATCAACTCTTCCACTTCTTCACGTAAAACATTAATAATATCAACAGACAAATCCTCTTTTGTCGGGTAAGCATCTTTTGAAAGCCCTTCTACCCACATTGCTCTTGTTAACAGGTAAGGACCCGGGAGCATGACCTTAATGGCTTTGTCTGTATGCTTTTTCAAAAATAAATAGTCATCAAGTGCAAGCGGCTTCCTCCGGCTGATTTTTCCAGTGGCTGCCGGATTTGACATTGAAAATGCCGGTACGTCTAATGTTCCAAGGATTTCCTCAAAGCTTGCTTTATCCTCGACATATTCAAGCAGCTCCGAAACCGTCAGCATCCGGACATTGTTTAGATGTTCGGCTACAAACGAGATAAAATTATCGCGTCGCTGCTCACCGTCAGAGATGATATCAATTCCTGCTTCTTCCTGCCATTTCAAGCATTTTAACACGGCTTGATCCGCAATGATTTGAAACTCTTCTTCACTTATTCTTCCGGCCCGTTTATCGCGCATGGCTCTTTTTACTTCGTTCGACCTTGGCCAGCTGCCAATAACAGTGGTCGGGAATTTCGGTACATTCATATCGGTAATAACCCCCTGTTAAAATACAATCGAGAGCCTAATTTCAATCTTAACTGCTTGTTTAAGAGTTTGATAAATGGGTGACCGTGCAAGCGTATTTTTCCATAATTCCTCGAGCACCGTTTCAGATTCAGGTGATGACACATAAAAGGTTCCCGTAAGCTGACTAAGTTTAGGGCTGCCCTCATCTTCTAGTTCCATATGATAAAGAACATTTTCCAGTCCACCCTTTAAGCTCAGCTCTACATGATCAATCTCGAGGTTACGCTTGGAGGCTTGTGCTTTGTAGCCCACCGTCAAACAGGAGGCAAGCGATCCAATCAAATAGTCGATTGCACTTGGTGCATTCACCTTCGGACTGAAATCGGCCGGCTGTCCCACTGTAAAGGTATGGTTTCTTGAGTGCACCTTTGCGGAGAGATCGTTTTCTCCCCGAACCCGAACACTCCATTGATAACCTTTCGCTGCCTCCAAATCCTGCTCTAATTCCGTTTGTTCGGCACCTTTTCGAATAAAATATCTGATTGTATTGTCACCGGGTTCCGAACCAAGAAATCCATGGTCCACCATTCGGCACCATGCCGGCAGGTCCTCAGCTACTGTTCTTTCTCTGCTTCGGACTTCAAGAATCTGCCCATTTTCCAAGGGATCCATTGCCTTTTTTATAATCAGCAATAAACCGGACCCGCAATCTAAATCTCCGCCGTCACAGACTGCATGTGGTGAAAACATCTTGTTCACCACATTCTAATACGTAATGGAAGCTGCACCTTGGCTGAGGAACTCAACTAATTTCGCTCCACCCACAATGGTTGCACCTTCAATTAATTGTTCTTCTTCCAAGCCGCGCTTTTTAAAACATGGACTGCACACCCAAAGAGTTCCGCCCGCTTCCACAAACTGATCCATTAATTGCTTTAACGGTGCAAAACCTTCTTCATGAATCTCTTCCGCGTATCCCTTTGATGCAAGGTAAGCTCCTTCAACATTCAGAAATACCACTGTTTCCTGTCCAGATGCCACTGCCGCATTGGCAACCACGAATCCAACTGTTGCCTTATCAGGATCATTCTTTGCATTTGTTAAACTTACTAAAAATTTACCAGCCATTTTTCATTCCTCCGTTTTATTCATTTTGCCGATAAGAAAGTTTAACTTTCCTATCAGGCATAAGTGCAACTACGCCTCTGTCTTCGCCTAACGGCTCGCCAATCGGCGAGTTTTCTTTATATGTAAAAGGCTGTAATTAACCTTTTTCAATAAAATAGTGGCTTGTCTTGCCAACGTCTCTGCGTTCAATAAGGGTATGCGTTTGCATTCTGCACCATGCCGGCAGGTCCTCTCTTGCACCAGGGTCATAGGAAATCACTTTAATGATTTGACCGCTTTCCATCTTTTTCATTGTTAGAAATAGATTCATAATCAATTCTCCGCAGCCGGTCGGGCCTGCATCATATAGTAAATCTGGTTCATAGGACATACATTCCTCTCCCTTCGGTACAAAGTCACAAACATTTCAAATAGATACGTCTCCTTCATTATAGAAAAGTGGTAAGCTAATAGAAATTCAAGTTATCTATTTTGCCAATCACTACTAATCGATTATATGAATATACAAAGGGAAGATTCCGATGGATTTGCATCAATTATATGTTTTTACAAAGGTCGTTGAGCATAAGAGCTTTTCTAAGGCAGCTGAGGATATCTTTTTAAGTCAATCAACAGTTAGTTCCCATATTCAAGGATTGGAGAAAATGCTTGGGGTCAAGCTCTTTGATCGCGTAGGCAGGGAAAGCATTCTTACCCCGCATGGTGAACGATTATACGGCTGGGCACTGAAGCTTTTACTTTTAAAAGATCAGGCATTGCTCGATTTAAAGCAGGGGATGGCGGAGCTAAAGGGAATGATTCGAATTGCGGCAAGTTCTGTTCCGAGCCAGTTTATGATTCCCAAAATGGTCAAACGATTTAGGGAACACTATCCAGAGGTTATGTTTCATATTAACCAGTCTTCTTCAAAAAATGTTGCCGAAAAGGTGTTGAATGGTTCCGTTGATATCGGTATATTGGGTCAGAAATTTGAAGATGATAAACTTCGCTATATCCCTTTGTTAAAAGAAAAACTGGTGCTTGTTACCCCAAATCAAATGGAAATAACGGAACCTGTCCATATCCACGATATTTTACATTACCCTTTTGTCATGCGAAATTCAGATTCCGGTACGAATGCACTTCTAGAAAGTTTTTTGAAAAAAAATCATATTGCCAAGGATCAATTAAAGATCATTTCATATATAGAGGATGGACAGAGTTTATTGCAATTTGTGATTCAGGATGTTGGCATCTCCATTATTTCTGAAGTATCTGCAAGAGAATATTCTAAAAATAATCTATTAAAAATGTATGAGATTAATGGCTTTGACGATGAACGATATTTCTATCTTGTTTATAACATTAATAAGACACAATCAATTGTATCAAAATTGTTTATTGAGCGTGCCGGGGATTTGGTTTAGATGTCTCAGTTCAGGCACCGCTTTGAATTTTGCCGTAAAAAACCGAAAAGGGAGAACATCACGGTTCCCCCTTTTACTTTTGAATACTCATTTCTTTTAATTTCTTTTTATCTATTTTCCCAACATGGGTTTTTGGCAGTTCCTCGACATGCATGAATTGTTTGGGTATCTTATAACGCCCTAGTTTGGATTCGCAGTATAGTTTTAACTCTTCCTCTTGTAAGGTGTACGTTTGCTTCAATGTAATGAATGCCACAACAACCTCACCCCATTTTTCATCAGGCAAACCAAGGACTGCCACTTCATCAATCGCAGGATGTGCAGCAAGCAACTGCTCTATTTCAAGAGGATAGATATTCTCTCCGCCGCTAATAATAATATCTTTTTTCCTGCCGACAATGTAATAAAAACCCTGTTCATCTCTTTTCGCTAAGTCTCCGGTTTGAATCCAGCCATCCTTTACCGTCTTCCTTGTTTCCCGGTAGCGGTTCCAATAAAACGAAAAGCCGTGTTTCCCTTTGATTACTAGCTCTCCTACTTCGTTTGGTTTTGTCTCTGAACCATCCGCTTTTACTAGTTTGATCGAATTAAACAGCATTGGCTTGCCGACAGAACCGGGATTTACTCGTGCATCTTCGGGGCTTATAAAAAAGTTATTTGGCCCTGCCTCGGTGAGACCATACCCCTCTTTAAAAGCTAACCCCTTTTTTTGAAAGGCCTCGTAGATAGACAACGGGCATGGTGCTGCCCCTGATAAAAAGATTTTCATAAAAGGGAATTCGTTATCTTGAAATTCCGTTGTTTGAATTAGCATATGATACATCGTTGGAACGAGAAGAATTGTTGTGCAGCGATACTGATTAAGGGTCCCTACCGCTTTTTCACCTACAAATGACCCGCCTATGACAACTGTGCCGCCAATCATCAGGATTGGGACGCACAAGGCATTTAGCCCACCGGTATGAAACATCGGCAAATAGTTTATCGTTACATCATCCTCTGTTAAATTCCAGCTAATAATTGTATTCATCGCATTCCAAAGAATCGATTGATGGCTTAACACAACGCCCTTTGGTATTCCGGTCGTCCCACCGGTATAGATGATTGCCAGAGGGTCAGTTTCTAAGATTTTCTCTTCAGGTAAATTCCTCATTGAAAAAGTGACTAATTCTTCGTAACTGGCATCCCCTGTAAGGAAAGTACTTACGGTATTTAAATGTGGACACATGCCCTCGAACTTCTGGTGAATTCCTATTAATATAGGTGTGCAATCATCTAATATTTCTTTTATTTCTTGCGGTGATAAGCGCCAATTAAGCGGGACGAAAATCGCCCCTATTTTTCCGCAGGCAAATAGCAAATCAAAATAGCAAATATCATTTGGCGAAAGCAGGGCAATCCGATCGCCTTTTTTCACGCCGCGGGCACGAAGCCAGTTAGCGGTAGATTTTGCCCGTCTATTTAATTTTTCAAACGTCCAAGCCGTATTTGTTTTTTCATCTACAATGGCATCCTTATCCGGCGATAATCGTGCCCGATTTTCCAGCCAATCCAGTTCCCAGCTCACCGACCAATCGCTCCTTCGCTACTAGATGGAACTATCTTACTCATATTTAGTTACGGGGAAGTTACAAAGGATTGCTTTTATGAGCTTTCTACAAAGTTCACTAAAAAGATATATGAATAAGCAAAAAAAACGACCCCAAAAAGGTCGCTTAACAAATTACATCATAATTCCGCCATCCACATGAAGTACAGTTCCATTCACGTAGTTCGATTCATCCGAAGCAAGGAACAAATAAGCATTTGCTATATCTTCCGGTTTTCCTAATCGTGCTAGCGGCACCATCTGCATCATTTGCGCCATCACTTTTTCCGGTACCTTTGCCGTCATCCCTGTTTCGATGAATCCAGGGGCGACGGCGTTCACATTAATCCCTTTACGTCCCAGTTCCTTCGCCCATGTTTTTGTCATCCCGACAACACCGGCTTTAGTGGCCGCATAATTTGTTTGCCCAACATTTCCATAAACCCCAGAGACAGAAGATGTATTAATAATTCTTCCGCGTCCATTGGCAATCATCGTCGGCAAAACTGCCTGTGTGCAGTGAAACACACCCGTCAAGTTGACATCAAGCACCTGTTGAAAATCCTTTACCGATAGCTTTGACAGCATCGCATCCCTTGTGATACCGGCATTATTAATCAAAATATCAATTTTCCCATATACACCAAGTACCTTCTCAACCATTTCGTCGACACTTTGACGGTCAGCAACATTCACTTGAAAAAAGGAAACTTCATAGCCATTCTGCTGCAGTTCCCGCGCACGTTCTTCCCCTTGTTCCACATTAAAATCGGCCATTGCCACCTTCGCGCCTTCTCGGGCAAATACTTCAGCAGCCGTTAATCCGATTCCGCCCGCTGCACCGGTTATAATCGCTACTTTGTCCTGTAACCTCATCCACTTACGCCTCCAAAAATTGTGTCATCGCTTTCAATAATTGCGGCAGATCATCTACTAATGGTGAATGCCCGCAATCTTTTAATTCGATATAAGTCGCTTTTTCTCCTAGGTCCTCAACCAGTTCTTTCGTCATCTCTTTTAAAATTACCATATCCCGGTCCCCTTGCAGCACAAGAACAGGGACATCAATTAATTCGACTTTTCCGTTGCCTTCAACGAGCCCGTTATGATGACGGCTAATATTAAACGTATTATTGGCATGATGCACCTCTGCCAAATTCCTTTGCGTCCTCATATCTTGAACATATTCATCATAAAGGTCCGGTGCGGGTTGATGATGGGTATAAATCACCGCATTCCAGATCAATTTTAATAGTGCCGTGTCATTCGTATCGTAGGCGGTTTGCACAGGGATCGTTCGAATCAAATCCTGCTTAATTTCTTCATGCAAGGCAAAGCGCCGCGGCACATCGTTTTCATTTATTTTTCCATCGAAGGGGTATCCGCGAGTCGATTCCGATGCCAGTAAAATCAGCTTATTGCAATATCCCGGGTAATCTGCAGCAAATTGCATTGCAACCGCACCGCCCGTTGACCAGCCTGCCAAAGCAAAATCCTTCAAACCAATTTCATCAACAAACAACTTCACATCATCAGAGAAATCTTTAATCGACATAATTAGATTGTTATAGCTCGAACCGCCAAATCCCCGTAAATCCATCGCATAAAGCTTATATTTCTCATCCATATTTTCAAGTACGAGATCCCAATGCTTCGAAGATGTCATATTTCCATGGATTAAAAGTACCTTTATCGAGCCGCCCTCTCTCTCCCTGTATACAATTGTTTCACCATTCGGCAAAAGCACTTCCTTCATCACAACAT
The DNA here is from genome assembly GCF_049463095.1 of Neobacillus sp. 19. Taxonomy (NCBI): domain Bacteria; kingdom Bacillati; phylum Bacillota; class Bacilli; order Caryophanales; family Bacillaceae; genus Neobacillus; species Neobacillus sp. 19. The sequence continues at coordinate 132,702 of NZ_JBMPZU010000050.1, forward strand.
TAACCATTCCCATCACCCTTCCCCCATTTAATTGCGGTTGCTCCCCATGCATAACCAATACCGGCGCTGACTAATACGACAACATCTCCATCCTTGATTTTTCCTTCCTTCATGGCAAGCTCTAAGGACAAAATCTGATCGATTTGTCCAATATGTCCATAATCTTCGAGGTAAATAGATTGCTCATCTGACAAGCCTAATTCCTTTAATACATATTCATGGGCTGATTTTTTCATGTGCAGAATCGCCAAGTAGGAAAGATCCGCCACACTATAGCCACTTTTACGTAATGATTTACGAATAACCTTTAAAAAGTTATCCATCGACTTTTGTTCTAAACGCTGTTTCATTCCCTCGGGGTCAAGGACATCCAGCTTATTTAGACGCTGGTCAATCGCCTCTTTGGTTATCGGGTTCTTCGTACCGCCGGCAACCACCACTACATCTTCAGAAAAAGACCCATCAGTGATAAGTTCTGTTTCTAATAAAAGGTTTTCGTTATGCCCTTTTCGTAAAAGAATCGCGCCGCCGCCGGCAGCAAGATTAAACATGAAACGGGTTCTTGGATTTTCATAATCAATGAAATCAACGTTACGATATCCTCCTGCAAGCAGGACCGTTCGGATCGAAGGATCGGCAATCATCATACTTTTCGCCACTTTTAACGCCATCACCGTCGTCCCGCATCTTAATGCCAGGTCAAAGGCCCAAGCATTCAATGCCCCTATTTCTTCCTGCAGCTTAATCCCTGCCGTCCAAAGCGGATATTCCTTGTGTTCCTCGCCAATATAAATCACAAGGTCAATCTCCATGGGATCAATTCTGGCCTTGGCAATCGCTTTTTTAGCAGCGATAATTCCCATTTCACATGTATGGTCATTTGAGCCAGGGACATGCTTTTTCTTGATTCCCATTTTCTCTTCGACAACACGAACGGGGATACCTGCCCGTTCTGCAATCTCTTTTCCGGTTAGACATTCCTCCGGAAGATAAATTCCTGTGCTCAACATTCCAATTTGCATACCCATCACCTGCCCACCTATGCTTCTTCTGCCATTTCCTGCATATATTCCATTGCTTCTGCAATCGACTCAAATAAGGTTTCCCGCTCCTCCTGGACATGGGTTACCTTTATACGCCATTGTTTTCTTCCTGTTTCCTTCTCTACCGCTGCCAATTGAAACCGAACGACGAAAGACGCAATTTGATGATGATCCATGTATACCACCTTCTATCCCGCCACTTTCTCTTCTTTTTTCACTGCATGCTGCTTTTTCCGTTTCCACGAAAATGTACGTAACGTCCCGACAATTCCTTTTGGGAAAAACATCACGACCAAAATATAAATAATACCGAAGAAGATGATCCAGCGTTCGAAAATCACATGCTCCTTTGCAAGTTCCGTCAACCAATGATGGGCAAATTCGATTAAACCTGCGCCAATGATTGCTCCGACTAATGTACCTACGCCGCCAATGATCGTCATTAATAAAGCATCTAACGTGATATCCATTGCGAACACACTCGTGTTCACAAATCGAAGTGAAATGGCATACAAGATTCCCGCAATCCCTGCTAATACACCGGACATCACACTTGCGGCAATTTTGTAATGCAGCACATGATAGCCTAATGATTCCGTTCGCTGCTCATTTTCCCGGACGGCTTGAAGGACTCTGCCAAGAGGGGAATTGGTAAACCGCTTCAGAATTAAAAATACTGCCACCATCAGAATCAGGCAGAGCAGGTAAAAATTAGTCCGGTCAATAAACTGTTCCGGTACTCGAAAAGTGAAACCGTCATTTCCATAGGTCATCGACCGCCACTTTTCTGCTAAGACAAGAAAAAGTCCTGCCAACGATAAGGTTAACATCGCATAAAAATGGCTTTTTAAACGAAGCGTCAGCAATCCGACAAGAAAGCTGACAATGGCAGTGAGGGCAATTGTCATCAGTACGGCCAAAAAGAAAAAACCGAGCGTAGGTTCAAATCGCTTCATAAAAATCCCAATCGAATAAGCGCCAATTCCAAAAAACATTGCATGTCCAAAGGAAACGATTCCAGTAAACCCCAGCAACAGATCATAACTCATAGCAAAAATGGAAAACACAAATACCTGTGTTAATAAAATCAATAGATTTCTGGATTCATAGACAAACGGCAAAAGGAGCAGAAAGGCGGCCACAACTAAAATGACAGCTGTCATTCTATTATTTTGAATGAATCGCATGTTCTCACCCCTTCGCTCCAAATAGACCTTGCGGCCGAATAATTAATACAATCGCCATGAGAAGCATATTCACAGCCAGTGACAGGTCTGGGACATAGTAGGCCATAAAGGATCCGGAAAGCCCTACCAATATAGCGGCCATCACTGAACCTTTGAAATTTCCCATTCCCCCGATAACCACGACAATAAAGGCGAGAATTGCGAATTCCATTCCCATCCCCGCATGAATGACACCTGAATACGGACCGAGCAGTACGCCGCCCAACGCTGCCATCCCTGCACCAATCATAAAGACAAACATAAAAACCTTCTGAATATTGATACCCAGTGCCTGCACCATTTCTTTATTCATGACACCTGCCCGGACAACGAGGCCGATTTTTGTTTTTTTAAGAATAAATTGCACTCCTGCGAAAATGAGGAACCCAACTAAAATGATAAAGATACGGTACTTGATGATAATGATGCCGCCAAGCTCCCAGCTGCCCTTCAAATAATCCGGAGGCGAGGCCGTAAGCTGATTCGGTCCCCAAATGACTTTCAGCATTTCGGATAAAACCAGCATCAGACCGAGTGTGATTAATATCTGCTGCACATGGTTGCCATAAACAGGTTTAATGATCCACCTTTCCGTAATGATCCCGAGCACAAATCCCGTTAAGATGGCGCCAATGATCCCGATGATAAAGCTATTCGTCTGAGCATATATCCAAAGACCGCTGTACGCTCCCCATGCAAACAGCCCCCCATGGGCAAAATTCAGCACATCCATCAATCCGAAAATCAGTGTCAAGCCGGCGGCTAATAAAAAGATCAGCATCCCTGTTGCCAGGCCATTTAACGTTAAATTGATGATTAGATCCACTAAAAGGTCCTCCTTCCCTACGCAATCCCTAAATATTTCCGTTTCATTTCCTCATCTTCTTTTAATTGTTTCATTGAGCCGTGACTCACGGTTCGACCATCGTCAATGATGTAAAAACAGTCACCAATTGTGCTCGCCATCATGAAATTTTGTTCCACTAACACAATGGTGGTTTGATCTTTCATTTGTAAAATTGATTCCATCACCTTCTCGACGACAATCGGTGCCAAGCCTTTACTCGGCTCATCGATTAACAGCAGTTCGTTTTCGTTTACATAAGCCCTTGCGATGGAAAGCATCTGTTTTTGTCCGCCACTCAACAGACCGCCCGGTTTTTTCCAAAATTTTTTTAAATCGGGGAACAGATGTAATATCCAATCCAGCCGTTTTTCCGTGTCTTCGGTTTCTGTTTGCATCGCGACCTTTATATTTTCCTCCACCGTTAATCCGGCAAAAATCCCCTGATCCTCAGGAACATAGCCGATGCCTTTTTTAGCAATGGTGTAGGTTGGCAGGGACTGAATCGATTCTCCTTTAAACGTAACGCTCCCTTTTGTGGCCGGATTCAGCCCCATGATCGTTCGCAAAGTCGTTGTTTTTCCAGCACCGTTTCTACCAAGCAGGACAGTTACCTCGCCTCTTTTCACCTCAAAAGATATACCTTGGAGTATATGGTATTGACCAATATGGGTTTCTACATGATCAAGCTTCAACAGGTCATTCATCAAATCGTCCTCCCAAATAGGCAGACTGTACGGTTTCATTTTTCATAATCTCTTCCGGGGTCCCATCGGCCAACAGCCTTCCATTAAACAGAACCATCACCGAATCCGATAAATCGAGGATCATATCCATCTTGTGCTCGATGAGGATAATCGTCCGGTCCCCTTTTTCTTTAATTCTTTTAATTACTTCTAAAATAGCCGGAACTTCTTCTAACGACATGCCTGCTGTTGGTTCATCTAATAAAAGCACTTCAGTCTCAAGCGCGAGCAGCATCGCAATTTCAAGTTTCCGTTTCTCGCCATGGGCGAGATTGCTTGCCAGAGAATCCTTCTTATCATCTAATAGGACAAGCATGAGCCACTCTAATGCCTTCTCTTCAAATACACGGTATTTCTTATAATGAAACAGTATCTGGTAGCGAATTCCCGCTTGTGACTGAACCGCCAATCTTACATTTTCCATTACAGTTAAGTTAGGAAATACATTGGTAATTTGAAAGGAACGGCCGATCCCTTCTCTTGTACGGTAGGTCGGCGAAAGTTTTGTAATATCTTTACCACGATAGTAGATTGTTCCTTGCGTTGGCATTAATTGGCCGCTTAGGAGATTAAAGAAGGTTGTTTTTCCGGCACCGTTTGGTCCGATAATCGATTTAAAATGTTTCTCGGGTACAGAAATACTGACTGCATCTACGGCCGTATGACCGCCAAAAATAATCGATAAATCTTTTGTTTCAATAAGTGAAGACAATTTCTTCCCTCCTTAAATTAGAAATAAGGAAGAGGGTGACCGTGTATAAATATGGTCAAACCCCCAACAACTTTACTTTTTTTTATTTATTCCGAATTGGAGGTGCAGTTTCTTCAGGAGTCAGTTCCCTGATCAACACTGGAACTGGATATGGGACACCGTCTTTCTTCTCCAGCTTAATCGCATACAATGTCTGCAGGGCTTGATGATCCTCCGGACGATACGTCATTTTTCCTTTCGGGGTTTCAAAGCTCATGCCTTCCATCGTTTTGATTAATTGATCAGCCTCCGCATCACCATCTGTTTTCTTCAATGCTTCTACAATCGAAATCGCAGCACTCATCCCGCCTGGTGTAAACAAATCGGGAACATCTCCGTTAAAACGTTTTTTATGCTCCTCAACCAGCCAGTCATTAATTTTATTTTTCGGCAGGTCATGATAATAAACGGTGAAGCCTTCCATCCCGATCAGCGGCTCCATTGTCGATAATGCCGCAATATCCGGAGCACCTGTTGAGATTTTGATTCCTTTTTCTTGAACCTTCATGTCAGCAATTTGCTTCCACGGAGAGTTTGCCCCGGCCCAAACGACAAACAGGTAATCAGGCTTCGCATCGATGATTTTTTGAATATTCGATGTAAAGTCTGTTGCAGCAGGATCCGCATATTCTTCCTTGACAATCTCAGCACCCAATTTTTTCGCTGCTTCTTTAAAGGCAGCTACACCATCACGGCCAAAGGAATAATCCGGCGCAAGTGTTGCGATTTTTACGCCCTTTTTGGCAATGGCCGCCGCACCGGCAACCGCATCTTGGGAGGAGTTACGGGCTGAATGGAACATATACTTATTAAACTCCGAACCTGTAATACTATCAGCGGCAGCAGGTTCAACGACCATGATTTTTTGATATTCCTCTGCCAGAGGTAAAACAGCCAGTGTATCTGCTGAGCTGGACGATCCGACTAGAAAATCAACCTTATCTTCTTCTAATAGTTTCGTCGCTTTTTGCACAGCCACTTCCGGCTTTGTTTCGGTATCTTCGACGATGAATTCAATTTTTCTGCCGGCAACCTCCATTTTTCCTTCGGTTGCATAATCAAGTCCAAGCTCAAAGCCTCGTAATGTTTGCTTTCCGTACGATTCGAGTGCACCTGTTTTAGAAGCAAGCACCCCAATTTTAATCGGTTCTTTCTTTTCCGTTTTCTTTCCGCCATCGTCCTTCGGCTCTGATGAAGACTTGTCAGCGCTGCACGCACTGGCTAGTATCATCATAAACATTAGTAATCCTATCAATGCCCATCTTCCACGGTACCCCTTCACACGTTTTCCCCCTTAAAATGTTTACTGTAAAACTGGCAAAGCCTTGATGTAAGGATAAGAAAATACAGTTACAGGGGAGTTACAAATAAGAAAATCGGAAGCGCATTGGTCAGCGGCATATGGACTAGAGCTGGACAACAAAAAACAGCCCTAGAAAATAAATAAGGCTGCTCTTTCTATAAAAATATTTGATTTAGGTCTAATTCTAATCCAGTTAATACATGAACAGAAATGGAATCATCTTTTGTAAAGACTCCTTGAAATTTATAGTAATCACCGATTAAAAGATGTATTTCTACGGATTCGTTAACCGGATCAACAAGCCAGTACTCTTTTACCCCGGCTTTTTCGTAAAGGTGAAATTTCTTCCAGCGATCTAACTTTACAGATGAGGGTGAAAGGACTTCGATAATCATGTCCGGTGCACCATTACAACCCCTGTCATCAAGCTTTTCTTGATCACATACAATCGACAAATCGGGTTGAACAACATTATTTATTTCATTGTCATGTTTGTTTTCCGTTAATAGTCGTACATCGAACGGCGCAAAAAACACTTCACATTTCTTATCGCGCAAGAAAATAGAAAAGGCCGTAGATAACTCTCTTAGCACCCGTTGATGTCCGCGTGAAGGGGCAGGCGACATATCGAAGATTTCCCCATCAATTAACTCATGCCTTTTGCCCTCGCTCCATGTTAGATAATCAGCATATGAATATTTCCTTTTTTCGTTCGGAATGGCCATCATATCATTCCTTTCAACTTATCTCACCATTATTATACCATAATGGGAAACATTTCACATCTTCACTGCCGGGACGACATTACCATGTTTTCTAGTAAAATGCTCAAAATTTTATCATTCGATATGAGATGGATGAAAAAAACATTTACCGGGTTATTGGTTGTATATGCTGGGACCATGGGTCGCTTGCTGTTCCTTTATAGGTGTCTTGGGAAATAAACCGGCCTGTGTCCGGATTATAGTGTCTGGCATTCATGTAATACAAGCCTGTCGCTGTATCATGAACCGCACCGGTGAATTTCACCTCATTAAGGAACGATTTGCTGCCAACTTCCTCTGTTTCGCCAAATTCATCATAACCATACCCTTTAACTCGCTTAGCGTCGAGATCAAGGATACTGGTGACACTGCCCCTTTTATCATAGTGATAGAAGAAATACATATTGTCAAAGGCGCCATCGAACCGCTTCGAAGCTACAATTGTACCGCTCGGACTTAACACATTCTCCGTTGCTTTATTATTGTTGATGTCGGTCGTGTAGAGGACATTTTCTCCGTCATAAAAATACTTGGAAATTAGTCCATTGACATCTCGTCGGATCCGCTGACCGTCGCCATTATAGAAATTCTGTTCCACAACCGGCTTCTCACCAGCTTTCTGCAGTTCTAGCTTTCTAAACGAATAAAGAGACTTAACAGAAAAAAGCTAATGCTTTTTAACATTAGCCTATTAATGTGGGTATTAAACTTTAGTATTCCTCTTGATTCCCCAATAATCCTTCACTACAAAGGAGTTCTCTATCAGCCGGAATAAGCCCTTTATGCCTCTGAGTACCCTTTCCGTTCGCTTCTATCCAAAAACAGGTTTCACATGATTTATAAATTTTTTTCCTATCGGTGTTTGTTGATATTCTTAAGTGGTCACTTTTACATTGAGGACAAACTTCTTTTGTAGTCATAGTTGTTAATTCCCAAATAAGAATAGAGACAATTTGCCATACTTCCTTCTTATTTACATTATTTCTCCGAAGATATTTTTTTACAATACATTCAAAATCATCTCCAGAACTGCCTACTACAAACATGGATGAGTCAATATCCTTAATAAATGTTAATAAGTTTTTATCAGCAATTTTTCTAAATTCCTTATCAAACTTTTTTACAATTGAAATAAGTTTATCTAGAAAATCTTCAAGTGAACTATTATTAACTTTACTGAATATATTTAAACATTCATTCCATAACAGTATATCCGGGTTGTCTGATTTAAACATATTTACTCACCTATTCTTTATTTGTCTTTTCAATTTATGGTTTGGGTATCGGGTATGCAGTAATTAGATTTCCTGCTTTATCGGTTATAATCTGCATCCAAGATCTGGAACTACCTCCCAAACTTGGCTTAATTGTTCCTATCTCACTTCCAGTATTAACAATACGTGAATATTGTCCGGAAGTTTCTAATACAGAAACGGGTGATTTTATAATATTTGATCTACCTAATATAACCTTAAATTCATCAACACTTACTGTAAACTAACCTGAATTTTTTCCTGGATTGAAATGTCTTTCAATTACATGATTTAATCCTGCATTATTTGATGGACTAAATCTTGTTGGCCCGTTTGCAATATTAATTCTGGATTGCACTATCCCCAACATTCTTACTAGCCTCAGAAAATCCCTTATTTTTTAAAGCATTCTTCCCTGCAAAACTAATTGACTGGTTAAGAATACCTTAGGCACTTAATAATTCTGCCCTTACAGCCAATCGACTTACAGTTATAGGGCTTTCTTATATTCCGTTTCGTTGACGGAATTGCGCCAGATTACAGAAGATCATTATTGTAATTTCAGCGTTCTTAAAACAATGTCACACAATACTTCAAAAATTATTTTTTTAAGGCCCATTTTTTAACTTCTTTCACTAATTCATTGACATAAGCTTGTTTTGCTGCTTGATACTTATAATGATTATCGGGGAATTGCTTTAATAATTTTAATTTTAACTCTCCATACTTTTGAGCATTATCTGGATGTTCAATTAAGTATTCTTTAAAATCCAAGTGCGTTTTAATATTCTCATTACCTACTTGAAAGATATGTATGTGGTGGGTTCTATTTTCATTTCCTTTCGGAAAGTACCTTCTTCCTGTAATCCCATTTTCCCCTTTCGCTTCATACCCCAATTCGCGCATTTTCCTATTGAATACATCAACAATTTCTATATCTTTAACAACAATCAAAATATCGATTATTGGCTTTGCATAACCTATTGTTGGTATAGATGTACTCCCCATATGAAAAATATCAAGCAATTGATCTTTAAAAACTTCCTTTAATTTTTTCTCTTCTTGACTGTACAATTTTTCCCATTCTTTAGTCCAAGGAAGAGTTTTGGTTTTCCTCACAAAATCCTCCCCCTCCTATATACCCAAAAATCCCAGTGAATTTTTTTGATTATCTTCATTTCGTTTACTCTCCCATCTATAAGGATCTAAATATCAATTAATATCAGAGGATGCATTCCTCATTCGATTGATAGAAAAGCTTACTGATGAACTTATGATTTCATTATGAAGCTTCCAAAGGGATGGTGTAATACGTAATTCTATGTTTGTCTCCACAAGTCTATCTAATAAATCTCCTACGGGTTCAACAAAAAGGGGGGGTACTGCTTTTCGTGAAACATAATAACCAGCATTTGCATCGTGGCACTCAAAAGTTTCAAATTGTAACTTGTAAGCATAAAGTTTTGTCTCACGAATGCGTTTAGGCCAAGATGTTTCTATTGCGATAATTCGATTGACAGGAGTTTGGCTAAAGAAACGGTTAAAGTCATCACATGTAGTTTCCAGAGATGACTAGAAAGCCACACGTGGGCATTCATGAGGGAAATAAATAATGTGGCGCGTGCTCTTCATCAATTGCCCTGACAAATGGCTGATACTTGGAATTGGATTTGGGAACATGTGGTTCAAAGTAAGTTATATTTGGATCTTCACTAAAATGAAATAGTTTCATTAATAAATCCTCCATTTAAAAATGTGAGACAATGGTATTAATTCGCTACTTGTTGGGGAATTCCTATTTGTTAATCTATAAATAGGCCCTAATGTGAAAAATGAGCGCTTAACCTTGTTCAAGGATAGCGCCCATTTCTGGAATAAGAGTAAGTTTTTTATCCTCTTTCTTTTGAATAAAAGATACAACAGGATTAACTAATCCAAGTCTCTTTAGACTCTTTAATTTGCCATTTTCCTTCTTTGAAATAAATGGTGCTCTCTACACCAATAGCTCCTTTGGCTGAGCGATACTTGGAGCCTTCAAAAAATACATTGTTAAAAAATTTGTATTTCATATTTTCAATTCTTACTAGTACTCCTTCTTCTGGTCAGTTACCTGACTTTTTGGACATCCCTTCATAAATTAAGAAATTATTTTTTCAATTTCTTTGTCATAATTAGTTACATTATTATTAATTTCTATTAACATAGTATCCTCATCAGTTGCAGGTTCGTAACCAATTATAATCTTTGGAATATCATAATTTTTTTTCAAATTAACTAGAAAATGTACTAACTTTTTCAACCTTAACTTATTATCGTTCCTCCCATCCTTTAATATTTCTTTTTCAGGAAAGTTAAATACAATATCACCATATTGTTCATCAAACGAGAAAACTATTACTACATTTTTCAATAAAATACCTAACTGCAATTCTTCTAACAGTATATTTCCTGTGCCTTTCGGTGATAATATCTCTTCAATGTTTTTCACTTGGGAAAAATCTAAATCTTTTTCTGAAATATTATCATAAAAATGTGATGATTTTTGTTTTAATGTAGATAATTTAAGTTCGTCGTAAATTAATTTATCAATTTCTCTCTTATTAAAATCAGTAAATATAATCTCTAAATTTTCCACTTACACCCCACCTTTATTGCTGGTCAATGAACCCTTTAAAAGTTCCATCAAGGTTTAATCGAACCCCACGCCCATCTGGTAGTTTTTTCTCCAAAAACTCAAATTCCCCTAGGATTTTTAATTTTTATAAATCCTCCAGGTCCACCTATTATTTCTTCAAGATGTTTCAATGCTGTTTGATTTATTTGGTTAGGGCCGCCTTTAACTTTCCCCCAAATGTCTGGATTTCTTCCTGCATGTTTTTGTAAAGCATGACCCACAACAGTCTCTCCACCCTTTTTAGGGGAAGTTGCAGTATTTATTATAGTTTTATTATTAACTTTAACAAAATTACCCGTACCCTTAGCAGCATTCTTCCCAGCAAAACTAATTGACTGGTTAAGAATACCTTGAGCACTTAATAATTCTGCCCTTACAGCAAGTAACTCGCCTATTCCAGAGAACATTAGAACCGTGTTAAAGATAGGATCTTCATGCCACGGAACACTTAAAGCTCCGCCAGTATCATATTCTGGGTGTTCAAAAGATTTGAGTATTTTTAGAACTACTCTTAGTATAAGGAACATCTCTGTTACCCGGCCAACTGGATTTTGGAATATCATAAGGACTTGCCTTCCGAACATATCCATTCTCATCTTCATAAATAGGCAGATGCCCAGTTGGATCAATAAAGTTTACCGGGTTATTAGAGGTATACGCATATAGATGCTGGGACCATGGGTCGCTTGCTGTTCCTTTATAGGTATCTTGGGAAATAAACCGCCCTGTATCCGGATTATAATGTCTGGCATTCATGTAATACAAGCCGGTTGCTGTATCATGAACCGCACCGGTGAATTTCACCTCATTAAGGAACGATTTGCTGCCAACTTCCTCTGTTTCGCCAAATTCATCATAACCATACCCTATAACTCGCTTGGCATCGGGATCAAGGATACTGGTGACACTGCCCCTTTTATCATAGTGATAGAAGAAATACATATTGTCAAAGGCGCCATCGAACCGCTTCGAAGCTACAATTGTACCGCTCGGACTTAACACATTCTCCGTTGCTTTATTATTGTTGATGTCGGTCGTGTAGAGGACATTTTCTCCGTCATAAAAATACTTGGAAATTAGTCCATTGACATCTCGTCGGATCCGCTGACCGTCGCCATTATAGAAATTCTGTTCCACAACCGGCTTCTCACCAGAAATGGTCTGATCAACCTTTTCCAAACGATTTGCCAAATCATACGTAAACGAAGAGGTCACATCTTTTAGGACACCGTCTATTTTCCTCTTGGTTATTTCTTTTGTTTGATTTCCACGATCATCGAACTCATAGGATGAATCTGGCAGCCCATTTTTGGTCTTTGTTTTCAATTGATTTAACGGGTTGTAAGTATAGACGAATTTGTCCGCACCCTCGGTCATCGTGAGACGATTGCCTACTCCATCATACGTGTAAGCAGTCGTTTTATCATCTTGGTTGCTGGTCTTCAGACGTCCTGCTTCATCATATTGATAACTTTTCTTAATTGTCTTCGCCGTATCATAGTTAGTATATAAATCTTCATTCGTAATGAATCCGCGGCGGTCATATTGCATCGTGTATTCTTCTAATTTCTTATCCCCATTATCGAGGTATTGAATGGATTCCGTCAATCCGGCAGTATTGTAGCCATAATCAATTTTCACATAGCCTAAGCCGCCGGTATCAAATTGCCGGTAATTTTTTATATAATCGACTTGGCCCGAATTGGTATATACATACTCCTGAGCCGTTTTTCCTTCAACTTTAATGGAATGTAACCGATTATACGAATCATAGACATAATCAATATCTTTTTCTAAATCCCCTTCTTCGGAACGATAATAGATTCTCTTCACATTGTCGCTGCCATCATATTGATAACTAACGGAATGGCCATCTTGAACATAAGAAGTCATACGGTCCTTACTGTCCAAGGCATAGGATGTGACAATTGTCTGCGTTCCTTTTTTATCCGTCATTTTCTTGCGATTCCCATTTTCGTCATACTCAAACGTTGTCTCATGATCAGGACTGAAAGTGACTTTCTCCAATAAGTTTATCGGATTATAATCATGAACTTCCTTCGTTCCGTCATTCCTTGTCATGACCTTCATATTACCATTCAGATCATATTCAAACGATTCAGTGAACTTTACTCTATTGGATGGTGTTCCTTCGGCTACTTCTTTCGCCACACGTCCAAGAGCATCAAGATAGGTAACCTTAGCTCTTCCTTCTGCATCCGTAACAATATTTTTTACATAATCTCCTTCAACTTGGTCGTATAGATACGATGTGACAACATTTTTCCCTTCCACATTTTGCGTAACAGTTTCCAACCGTCCGAGTTTGTCATATTGATTAATAGTAGAGAATCCTTCCCCATTTATGCTTGTAAGTATGTTACCATCAAGATCATAAATATTCTGAGAAACAATATTCTTTCCGTTTGGATCGATAATCATTTTCGTTTGACGATTTAGTTCATCATATTTAGATTGCACCTGGCGACCTTCACCGTCAATTACCTCTATCATATTACCTACTGAGTCGTATTTATATGATGTAATGGTTTTATTTTTTTCAACTTGTTTCAGCCGCCCTACTGCATCATAATATTCAATTGCCTGCCGACCTTCTGCATCAGTATAGACAATCTTCTCATTATTTTCAGGATCATATTGATAAGAGATTTTTTCGATATCTTTATTTGGATGAATAGTTTCTAGTAGTCTATCTACATTATCATATTTATAACTTGTTTCAAAACCTCTCCTATTCTTATATTCAACCATATTATGGTTAAAATCATACTTTCTGGTTTCTGTATAACCATCAGGGTATGTCGTTTTAAAGAGGCGTCCTAAAAGATCATATTCTGTTGATGTGATATATCCTCTCGCATCTTTTACCTTTGTTGGATTTCCTTGCTTGTCATATTCAAGAATTTCAGTTATTTTTCCTAAAGGCTCCGTTTTCTTTTTGAGTCGTCCTTTTTGATCATAATCGAATGATGTTATTTGATTAAATTCATTAGTAATTGTTTTTTGGTTACCAAATGAATCGTGCGTATACGATACCGTTCTGCCTTCTGGGTCCATTTGAGGTACGAAGGTTTCCATAATCATCATAATCATAATGATATGTAGCTAAAACGCCATTACTAATTGGCTTAATGATATCTTTTACTTGATTCATATCATTATAATTTTTAAATTCGGTAATATTGCCTAAAGGATCCTTAGATGTCAGGATATTACCACGAGCATCATAGGTATAATGATAATGAAGTGTCTTTATAGTTCCGTCTATTTCATTGTCATAATACATATGCTCAACCAACATCTTGTCGTTGTACTCAAAATGAACCTGATGCCCAAGAGTATTCGTCTTAGAAGTGATATTACCATCTTGGTTAAATGTAAAGGAGATTGTTTTCCCTTTATCTGATGTAACAGTTGTTTGATTGGGGTCATATTTGAAATAATAATATTCCTCAACAGGATCTGTCACCTTAAAGAGCTTACCATTCTCGTAATCTAATGTTGTTTTATGCGATTTGGGATCATTGATGAATCTTAGTTTGTCGGAAGGATCATATTGGTAGGTCTCAGCATACTCGGCATTATTTTCTATTATTTGATGCACTTGTTCTAGGTGCCCTTTATCATTGTATCTAAAATTATATACACGGCCTGCTTGGTCAATTACATACTTTAAATGATCATTAAGATTTTCATCAGAAAAATAGGTGAAACGAATTTCATCCCCAACATTATTTTTTACACTGCTTAAATTTCCACGGTCAGGATCATAAGTCAACGTTAATTGATTACCATTTGGCTCTGTGAAATTTGTCAGTTTCAAATTAATATCAAAAACGTATTTTATTTGATCCTTCCTTAAGATTTCATAGGTGCCATCAGCTTTTCTCGTTAAGATCATATGAACACCTTTTGGAGAATCATATGTCCCGGTTTTATTTTTGCCAAATCGATGTAAGCTGCCATCCCCGTCTTTTAAGATAAGACCCACTTCTTGACCGGCCTCATTATATTCTTTCAACAAAGTGGTATTAAACGAGAAATCCCAGCCATACCCTAAAGGAGTCTTTGTTGTTGATTGACTGTTATAGCTTCGTTTCATCACCATCCCCAATTTTGGACCAGCCGCAACGAAATCTGTCGATTGATAGACCAGGTTTCCACTACTCATGTTAATGTAGCCGTCTCCACCACCAGTTCTAAGCGTGCTGTACCCCCAATAATCCTGTAAACCCATTCGTTTCTCAAGCTCGTCTTTATCCACAACTTTTGACCATGCCACGTTGGAAGATAAACTAAGCCGTTTCTTTCCGTTGAAGTCTTTTATCGCCACTACTTTATAATAAAACTTTTGTCCATAATTTAAATTGTAGTCATTCCAATATGAAGTCTGAATTCCCTCAGCAAGTAAAGTATCTTCCGAAGGAGTGAATGATTCAGTTGTACTGCGATACATGTTATAGGTTACACCTGAAGTTTCAGAAGCCTTCCAACGTAGTAGTGTCATATAATTGACATTTGGTGTCGCTGTTAACTTTTTTGGTTCGTCTATTAATTTTACTTTAAAGGTATCGTCAGTATTAACATATACAATGTCTGAATCCCATGAATTCAAAATGGGTGTAATGTTTCCAGATGTAGTGGTTAAGATAGCTTTTACCTTTAAGCTATTACCAACTTGCTGAAAAGCTTCCGTTTGAAAAGGCTTAATGCTTTGCCATGTCTGCCCTCCATCTGCCGAGGCAAAATAACTGATATCTGTACCAGCGGGCTTTTGCTCTACGGGTTTAAGATAAATGGTCTGAATGTCACCCGCAAATGGTTGAACTTTGGACTCAAACGAGCCTTCCAAACTGTAGCCATTGCTAGTTGAATTCAATTGTAAAGAATGTGCTGCATGGGATATACCTTGAAGTTTTTCAATATTTTCTAAATATTCAAAGGTATCAACCACACCTTTTGTTTGATAGGAAGTCGTGCTAAACTTATAATTTCCAAGACTATCCTTTCCTCTAATATAAAATTTGTTTGAACTGCCTTCAGCATATTGTGTAGCATCTAGGGTTAAACCTATTTTGTCCTTACCTGTACTATTCACAAGTTTAGAGTTGACAAAAAGGTTTGCTTCATAATCACCTGTGTTAGGGCTGACATTATCAATTAGATATTCAACTGGATATAAAGGTTTAGTAATTGTTTCTTGATTCGTTGGAGCCAAAATATTAATTGCGGGATTAATTGTTTCTGTATTTTTGCTCTTTATTACTTTTCTAGTAACCCTATTAATATTACCTGCCTCATCTTGAACTTCAATTTTTATAGTGTAGGTCGTTTGCTCATTTAATTTGGTGGTATCCCAAGAATAGAGAATATTATCGGAAGCAAGTTCAGTACCAGAATTTTTTATTTCAAAGGTACTAGGTGATTCTCCTTCTCCAACCTCAAGTTTCCAATAGGACACAGGTGCTTTGTCTACGTTTATCTTCGCATTTATATCAACAATTCCACCTATTGTTTGAGCATTGTCCGGATAATTGAAGACGATTGTAGGAGCTAAAGTGTCTTTTTTAAGACTAACTGATTTGGAATCACCATAGTTCCCTTCAGCATCAATTCCTCGAACCTTAATTTCATGTATTCCATCAGATAGGGCCTCATTTTTAATAGTTTTGGAACCTGTACTAACATTTGTCCCCAGTGGTATCCACTCACCGTCGTCTATACTATATTGAATGGTGTTTATTTGTTTATTATCTGTAATTCCTTCCCAAGATAAAGTAAACTCTTGAGAGTTTGTCCATTTTTCAGGGTTAATTTTTAAGTCTGTAGGAGTTTTGGGCTTTGTTCTGTCTTTTGTAACGTATTCACTTGACGTCGAAAATCCTGAGTAATTTTTACTCTTATCAAATGCTTTAATTCGAAACATGATATTTGAAGAACTATCGGGCAAATTAGTTACAGAATAGGAATAACCTGCTGCTCCTAAATGGGGAACATTTGCTACGGGCTTCCATGAACCTTCCGTATATTTTTGTATTTCATAATAATCGATTCCAGTACCTATCGTAGTAGGAAGATCCGATACACTATTCCAGGAAAGGTCTGCTTTTGCGGTACTACCGCTATTATTGGCTCCGTCAGTTATTTTCACTCCGATTTGGCCTGGTTGATTAGGCGCAGTCGTATCAGGTAAGTAACGCTCTGACCAATCTGAATTTGGAGAGCAATATCCTGATATGCTACTACATGCAGATACAACGAACCAATATTGATGGCTACTTTGCCAATCTCCCTGTGATGCAACATAAGTGCTATTCGGATCATTTGGAAGGTCCGTCCCACTTGGAGAACTCTCGGTATGAAGCCAATATCTTCCCTGTTCAATTTGAGCAACAGTGGGCCAAATCTTTTTCCCCTTTGTTGACCATGAGTTTACATTACCTACATTAATATAATCATATTTTTTGCCATTCCATATTCCTATCAAATAGTAGTCAGCACCCTCAACTTTTGACCATGAAAGGTCAAAGTAACCTGTCGAACTGTTGGTTGCTAATGGGTAAGGAATAACGGTAGGTTTTGCCGGCTTATCCAGAAATGTATATGTTATTTCTATCTCAGGTAATCTATTTTTATTATCATAAGCTATGAATTTCTTCCAATATGTCGCCCCATTTCCACTAGTGTGTAATGAAAATCCAAAATTCCCGCTTGGATTATTTGCCCAATTTTGTACTGTCGTTGTCACATCATAGGAAAACCAGCTGTTCCTTACAGCCGTCGCAGTCCCCAAATTAGCCACGGAGGGGCTATAATTCCATGTGATTGTGGAAGGATTCCAATCTGTTTTAGAAGTGGATACCCAAACATTTGTTGGTGTAGTGCTATAACTCCAAATTGTGTATAACCATAGGGTCGCTTTTTTAATAACAGCACCCTGTAAATTAACTAAACTATTCTTTAAATAGGCGTAATTATCACCAGTTGTACTGTCGTAATATCCTACCTTCAATACATAAGCTTCATAGGTTGCATCCCAAAGTTTTGAATTGGAATAATTATTATTTGGATATGCATTAGACACATAAGCATAAACAAAATTATTGTAATGCTCATTTGTAACTGTCGGGTCGATATAAATTGGAAATTTACGTTCTGGACTTTTAAGCCATTCCGAATCAGCTATTAAAGTTAGCAGATATTTTCCATCTTCCTCCTCTTTTAAATCATAACTCACATTTTCCGAAGTGGCTGCTTCTCCCGATTCAGGATTAATATTCGAATCTGACATAAATGGTTTTGGCAAAATATATATTTCTTTGTCTTGCTCATCTACAAAGGTTATGGAACCATTTTCCTTAGTATGAGGTTTTAATTCTGTACTAATTTCAAATTGAAATTGATTATGGCCCGTATATTGATGTAAAACAATATCTTCCTTTACCGAATCATTAAAAATAATATTTCGTAAATCTATATTTGGAAAAATTTGCTTATACCAAATTTTATTTCCGCTAACCGTTGAAACTATTGGTTGTACTTTTATAACTCCTTGTTCACCATCAGCTTGAATTAACTTAACAGAAAAAATGTGATTGTCTTGCTGAAACTGGGCATATTGTCCATCCTTCATATTCTTTTGAAAAGAGACATCCAATTCAGTATTTTTGGGTTTATATTCGTTCCCATTCTTTTCAATTAAATCTGACGATATTTCTTCCCATTTATCCCCCTTTTTAAAATGAACCGGCTGATCAAATATTCTTTTTGTGAATGTTCCGTCTTGATTATTGATTACTTTTTCATTTTCTTTTCGTAATGCTATTTCTTCCACTGGTTTATTTAAATTTTTTGATGAACTCCTAATGTCTTCAATTGAAATATTAGATATATTTTGTGGATTTTCTTCTGATGATTCTAATTTTTTTTGCGATGAGCTATTTGATTCTGCTAGTCCATATGGTGTAGGTATGATAGAAAAAAAAGCAAGAAAACCATAAAAACAATTAGGTATTTTCTCTGTTTACGATATTTCATTTAGCTTCCCCCTGCCTTTTTGTAATAAGGACTCCATCAAATTTTATTTTTTTCATTTCACATCCTTTCAATCAGTCAAGTATAAAATAAAATATCGGAATAATTAAACAATATAATAGAATAGACTTAATTTATATAATTTTTATCCTATTTAGATTGGGAAAAGTTTAGAATAAACTTTAGAAATACTAAACGAATTTTGTAATGCCACGGTAAATAACCAGTAAAATCAGCACATCATGTTGGGAAAATTATAAGTATTTAATAGTTTCATTCTAGTAAATAGGTCCTAGTTATACAAGAAAGTAATTTTATCAAATAACTAGAAAATTATATATAAAAAAACAGCCCTGCATTAAGGCTGCTGGATTGGATTAACAATGTTCTCCGATTCAATAATCATCTCGTACATATGTTTTGTCGGTTCGAGCGGGGTTACCCCCAGTTCTTTCTCTAATACTTCCGTACATTTTTGATACCATTTCATCGCTTGCGGGCGATTGTTTTTTCGATAGTAGCAATACATCAACAAGCGGTAGGCCTCTTCCCATGTGCGGTCGCGTTCGAGAATTTTTTCGCACCAATGAATTGCCTCTTCGTAGTTTTCGCGGCGTACCATTAGCTGTGCCATTTTTTCAGCACCGCGCAGAAAATATACAAGCAGGCTCTCTCTTTTGCTTATGCACCAATCATCGTAACGGCGGTCAGGGAGATAGTCTCCTTGATACAGCGTCAATCCTCGCTCAAGGAAATACATCACCTTTTCGTCCCCGCTTTCATGTAAGCCCTGCTGAATCAGCGACTGAAAATGAGAGGTATCCACCTCTATCACTGCATTGGGATTTAATCCGTAAAACATCCCGTCACGGATGATAAAAAAGGGGGCCGCTCTTGCTTTGCGCATGGGTTCTAATACATGCTGAAGGCTGTTTAAGGCCACCTTGAAATCACGGTCAGCATTCTTCTTGTCCTGATAGGGCCATAGGATTTGCATGATTTCATCCTTAGCTATCGGTTCACTCACGGTAATCAGCAGTTGGAACAATTCTTTCGCTTTTTCCCTCTGCCAATCCTTATCCCCTACGTCCCTCTCCCCAAGCCAAAGGCGGAATTGACCAAGGGTTTGCACTCGTATCGAGTACCCTGGATGGGCGTCAAACGTTGTAACCCCTAGATCTTCTAAGAGTTTCCCGGCAAACGGTTTCTGAATATTCTCTCGCAAACACTCTAGCAACAATGGCACAAACCCTTGCAAATCCCTTGGACCGAAGACGGACCGGTGATGAAAAAAGAATTCATAGTCATGTATTTGCACAAGCGTTAAGCACTTATCGATTGTTTCCTTAAAAAGATTGAAGCGGCGCACGAAAATGCGAAAGCGTTTCACGATAAATGCGAAAACGCCTATCTAGGTTGTTGGGTTTGGGGTTAAATACCGCCTTCGCATAACTGAAGTTTAGTAGGTTACAAAAACATAAC
>NZ_JBMPZU010000051.1:0-14735 GCF_049463095.1 Neobacillus sp. 19
ACTGTAAATATGGGCAGGCTATGTGGCATCCAATATCACAGAAGGTGAATTGGAGCATATTCAATGGCATGAAGTGGACCAAATTGTTGCAGAGGGTGGACTCTTAATCGATGTTCGAGAGCCAATGGAACGTGAATTTGGAGTATATCGAAGGCTCCATAAATATCTCCCTAAAACGAACTAAGAAATAAATTAGCGGATATTCCAAAAGATCAGACCATTTATGTCAGTTGTCAAATAGGATTAAGAGGATATTTAGCCAGTCGGATTCTAAAGAATAACGGTTATCGTGTTAAAAATGTAGATGGCGGTTGGAAAACGTATTCTTCTGTAAGAAACGGTGATTAAATTTTGGATTAAAAAGATATAATACAGGCATATTGGCATCGTCAATTGATGCTCTTTTTGCTTGAAAAAATATACGGTTGACAAAATACCCTAATGGGTATATTATATAACTTGTCAATATCGTTCTGTATCAAGGAGGTTACGTGCATGGATTATAATGATCAAATGAAAAATAGAGTGAAACGGATTGAAGGACAATTAAGAGGAATTCTTAGAATGATGGAAGAAAATAAGGATTGCAAAGAAGTGATCACCCAATTATCTGCAGCAAGGACAGCCATCGATCGTACAATTGGGGTTGTCGTTAGTTCTAATTTAGTGGAGTGTGTTCAAAAAGCCACTGAAGAAGGCGAAAGAAGTATGGAAGAATTAGTAAAAGAAGCGGTTAATCTGCTGGTGAAAAGTCGTTAAAGAAGGGTTGACACCTTCTTTAATTTTTAATACTATTATACCCATAGGGGTAATGGTAAGTATTCTTTAGGAGGAATGAATCAGTGAATATAGCGAAAGTATTAGATGCAAAAGGTTTAGCATGTCCGATGCCAATTGTTAAGACAAAAAAGGCAATAAATGAACTTGAATCTGGTCAAGTACT
Source organism: Neobacillus sp. 19 (assembly GCF_049463095.1). NCBI lineage: Bacteria > Bacillati > Bacillota > Bacilli > Caryophanales > Bacillaceae > Neobacillus > Neobacillus sp. 19. Next base: position 944 of record NZ_JBMPZU010000051.1, read on the forward strand.
AGAAATTCACACCACTGATAAAGGGGCAAAAAATGATCTGTCTGCATGGGCTAAATCAAGTGGACATGAATTAGTAAAACACGAAGAAGAAAACAATATTTTAAAGTTTTGGATTAAAAAGGGATAATTTTTTTAACTAGTAATATACCTATACAGGTATATGAAAAAACAACCAGGAGGTAACGACATGACAGATAAGAAACGGACAACAATTGTCTTATTTAGTGGAGATTACGATAAAGCGATGGCGGCCTATATTATTGCAAATGGAGCTGCTGCTTATGATCATGAAGTAACTATTTTTCACACATTTTGGGGATTAAATGCTCTTCGAAAAGATGCAAACGTTCCTGTGAAAAAAGGGTTTATGGAAAAAATGTTTGGAAAAATGATGCCTAGAGGCGCTGATAAAATGGGACTTTCCAAAATGAATTTTGCTGGATTTGGACCAAAAATGATTAAAGATATTATGAAAAAGCATAATGCCATGCCTTTACCGCAGTTAATCGAAATGGCTCAAGAGCAGGATGTAAAGCTAGTCGCATGTACTATGACAATGGATTTGTTAGGACTGAAACAAGAAGAACTTTTAGATGAAATTGACTATGCTGGTGTTGCAGCCTACTTAGCAGACGCACAAGACGGGAATGTAAATCTATTTATCTAAGAAAATAGGAGGAGGAACACACTGTGAGAGAAATTTCTACAAAAGACGTTGAGGCCTTACTAAATAAAGGAAAGAAAATAACTATCATTGATGTTCGTGAAGTAGATGAGGTAAAGACTGGCAAAATCCCAGGAGCAATCAGTATGCCTCTAGGCTTAGTTGAGTTTCGCATGCATGAATTGGATAAAACCAAAGAGTATATCATCGTTTGCCGTTCAGGCGGAAGAAGCGGCCGGGCTTCACAATTTCTTGAAAGCTATGGATTTAACGTAATCAACATGGCTGGCGGAATGCTTGCTTGGGAAGGTAAAGTCGAATAATTTTTTTAATAACAATAATACCTGGATGGGTAAGTTAACAGGAGGATTAGGATGAACAACATAAAAGCTAACGTCATTTTGGATGCCAAAGGTTTAGCTTGTCCAATGCCAATTGTAAGAACAAAAAAGGCTATGAATAATTTAGAAGCGGGACAAGTATTAGAAGTTTTAGCGACAGATAAAGGTTCAAAAGCGGATATGAAAGCATGGGCTGAAAGTACAGGTCATCAATATTTGGGAACCATTGAAGATGGAGAGGTTTTAAAGCACTATCTTCGAAAATCATCTAACGATGAGTTAAATGAAAAAAAACATCCAAATACGATTAATAATGACGATCTTGAAAAAAAATTGGAAGCAAATGAAAATATCGTACTTCTGGATGTAAGGGAAGCAGCAGAATTTGCTTTTAACCACATTCCAAATGCCATCTCTATTCCTATTGGAGAATTGGAGGAAAGAATGGCATAATTAAATAATGAAAATGAAATTTATGTTGTTTGTCGCACTGGTAACCGGAGTGATCTTGCAGCCCAAAAGTTATCTGAAAAGGGATTTACGGCCGTAATTAATGTTGTCCCAGGTATGAGTCAATGGATGGGACAAACGACAGGAATAGATCGTTAATTAATTTTTTTTAACCAAAATAATACCACAGGGGGTAATTTGGAAAATGACTGTAAATGTAATGACCTCAAAAGATATAACTGCAAAAGTTTTTAATAAAGAAAAGTTATTTATTCTCGATGTTCGGAATGAAAGTGATTTTCAAGATTGGAAGATTGAAGGAGAGAACTTTAACTATTTAAATGTTCCCTATTTTGAATTGCTCGATGGTGTAGAAGAGATCTTGGAGAAAATGCCTGCGGATATCGAGATATTAGTTGTTTGTGCTAAGGAAGGTTCATCGGTTATGGTAGCTGAGATGCTTGCTGAAGCTGGGGTATCAGTTTCTTACTTACAAGGTGGTATGAAGGCGTGGAGTGAGCACTTGGAACCCGTCAAGATTGGGGATTTGAATGATGGCGGCGAAATTTATCAGTTTGTACGGATTGGTAAGGGGTGTTTGTCTTACATGGTTGTTTCCAATGATGAAGCCGCATTAATTGATGCAACACGTATGACCGATGTTTATCTTCATTTTGCTGAAAGTATGGATGTGAAAATCACCCATGTTTTCGATACACATCTTCATGCGGACCATATTTCAGGAGGACGTACAATTGCTGAAAAAACCGGTGCAACTTACTGGCTGCCGCCGAAGGATGCAACAGAAGTAACCTTTAAGTACCAGCCATTAGAAGATGGCAATGAGGTATCGATAGGTAAAACAACAATTTCAATTCAGGCATTATATTCTCCAGGTCACACGATTGGTTCTACCTCATTTGTTGTGGACAAAAAATTCTTACTCTCTGGTGATATCTTGTTCATTGATTCAATTGGAAGGCCTGATCTCGCTGGAATGGCGGAGGACTGGGTTGGCGATTTAAGGGAAACTCTTTATTACCGTTACAAGGAATTATCTGAAGAGCTCCTAGTTCTCCCTGCACATTTTATGATCATTGATGAATTAAACGATGATGGTAGTGTATCAGAAAAGCTTGGTATATTATTCGCAAAAAATCATGGTCTTACAATTCATGATGAAAATGAATTTAGAAAGCTTGTAACCGAGAACTTACCGCCACAACCTAATGCGTATCAGGAAATTCGCAAAACCAATATGGGGATAATGTCTCCGGATGAAGCACACCAAAGGGAAATGGAAATTGGACCAAATCGATGTGCAGTACGGTAAGGAGGGCATTATATGTCTGAGAAAACAAAACAAACCAAGAATTGTACAACAACGGGTTCTTGAGGAATTAGTCGGTCTAACGTTTCTGGTGATGAGTAACAAGTTTATATTATGAGTTTCAAAGGAGATATATTATGCAATTAGTAAATTATCTTATCCTTGCGCTATTTCTTTTCTTTATTATCAAGCGGTTCTTGCCAATAAAAGGTGTGACAAATATTTCAACTGCCGATTTAAAAAGGGTATTAAATGATAAGAATAAACAATTTGTCGATGTCCGAACACCTGGAGAATATAAGGGGAACCATATTAGAGGTTTCAAAAATATTCCTCTCCAGCAGCTTGCACAGAAATCTGATAAGGAATTGTCAAAGGACCAAGAAGTGGTGGTAATTTGCCAAAGCGGCATGAGAAGTCAAAAGGCAAGTAAAATGCTGAAAAATCTAGGATTTACTAAAGTAACGAATGTTAAAGGCGGCATGAGTGCTTGGCATTAGACAAAATGAATAAGTAAGCGATAATAATAGCGATTAAAAATTATGTAAAAGGGGAACCAATGCTGTTTCCCTTTTTTTAGAGGAGGATACCATGGACATTAGCTTTATCATCACGATTTTCCTGATTGGATTTGTGGGCTCCTTTATTTCAGGTATGTTAGGAATTGGCGGGGCAATTATCAACTTCCCGATGTTATTATATATTCCGGTCTTACTCGGTGTTGGCCAGTTTACAGCGCATGAAGTTTCCGGTATTACTGCCATACAGGTCTTTTTTTCGACAATTGGCGGCGTTTGGGCCTATCGTAAGGGTGGTTTTTTAAATAAATCTCTTATAGTCTACATGGGAATTAGTATTTTGCTTGGTAGTTTGATTGGCGGATTCGGCTCTACTCACATGCCGGAAAGTGGAATTAATATCGTTTATGGAATTTTAGCGTTGATGGCCGTAATCATGATGTTTGTCCCTAAAAAGGGAATTGATGATATCCCGCTAGACCAAGTTAAATTTAACAAGTGGCTTGCAGCGCTATTTGCCTTCATTGTTGGAATTGGGGCAGGAATTGTCGGTGCAGGCGGTGCGTTCCTGTTGGTTCCCATTATGCTTACCTTATTAAAAATACCTACTAGAATGACGATCGCTTCCTCCTTAGCTATTACACTTATTTCCTCAATCGGAGCCATTACCGGAAAGTTCTCAACGGGACAAGTGGCAATCCTGCCATCTCTGATCATGGTTGCTGCCAGTTTACTTGCTTCACCGTTAGGAGCAAATGCAGGGAAAAGAGTGAATACGAAGGTATTACAAATGATTATGGGGATTTTAATTTTGGCAACCGCCGTCAAAACATGGATAGAAATTTTATAAGTAACGTAAGAATCCATTAGCAAGAAAGACCGCTATCGTTTAGCGGTCTTTCTTACTGTAATCCCAGTATCTAATGCTGTCTGTTTTTCCGGTCGGTTCACTTTTAATGATATTCCCATCCTTGTCCTTGTAAACCTCAATTTCCTCGTATGTTTCTACAATATAGCCATCGACTCTTTTAGTATTTACAAGTTTTTCTTCTAATTCTGGAACATCACTAGATTGCTCCACCTCCACAGGTTGCGCCATGACAGGCTGATCGGCGGTGTAGGCATAGTTCTTATTCAAAAATGAGTAAGGGGAATCAAGATAGGCAGCTAAGCCTAACATAACCAAAAGCAAAAAAACACTTGTGACTGTTTTTATTCTCATGCTACAGGGCTCCTTTTAGAAATTCTCTCCTGTACCATTTTATGCATGTCCACTGCCGCCGTATGACTGGAAGTTTTAGTTTAAGAATTCATCGTGTTTACCATATTTAATCGTGAACGGAACGTTAAAAACAACAGAAAAGCTACAATAGTGATTATCGCGCCCGAAATGTATGGGAGACCTATCGCCATCGAAAACAGCCAGCCTCCCACCGGAGGGCCGATAATGCGTCCTAAAGAATCAAAGGATGATAAAAGCCCCGTTGAACTTCCATGACCGGCAGCAGACGTTTTTGTTAATAAAGAAGAGACGCTGGGACGGATCACCCCGTTGCCAAGGCCGAAAATGGTTAAATAAATAGCAGCTGTCGTAAAATTATGTACAAGTAAAATTAAACCAAATCCAATGGCGGAAACAATCATACCGCCTTGTATGACTGCACTTTCCCCATATTTTTTGGTCAATCGGCCGACCAATCCGCCTTGTACCAATGCACTGCCAAAGCCCATAATCATGAAAATGTAGCCGAGCTGGATGGCGTCTAATCCGGCTTTTTTAGCAGCAAAATAAGCAAACGTTGCCTCCAAACCAGAGAGAGACAACGAAATGAATAACTGGACAAAAAATAGCACGGATACAGCACCGTTAAATGCTTTCCAAATCGATGTCTTTTCCTTTGAAGTTTGAGTCTTGTTTTGTTTAGATTCTTTTAAAAGAATAAATACTAAAATCAACGTGATAATTGAGGATCCACTTGCTAGATAAAACGGCATACTTAAGCTGATTTTTGAAAAAATACCGCCAATTGCCGGCCCGAACACAAAGCCTAATCCTGTGGCGGCACCAATGATCCCCATGCCTTTACCGCGATTTTCTTCTGTTGTGATATCAGCAACATAGGCCATGGCTGTCGGCATATTTGCGGATGAAAGAATCCCCCCTAATATTCTCGCCGCAAAAAGCATCCATAGTTCAGTTGAAAGAGCCTGGATCAAGAAGGAAATTGCTAAACCAGCTATTCCTATCAACATCACCGGCTTTCGGCCAATACGATCGGATACCTGACCCCACATCGGTGCAAAAATAAGCTGCATGAGCGAATAAACGGCCATCAACAGTCCAAGTTCCGTTGGATTTGCCCCAATTTCTTCAGCATAAAAAGGTAAAACCGGAATAATGATTCCGAATCCAACCATGACTAAAAACATCACGACAAATAAAATCGGTAAAGCTTTCTTTGTTTGCACTAGATTCTCACTCCCTAGGTGAATCGAAAAATTCATTTCTTTCCCTTTATAGGATAATAGAAATAAACGTTCTAATCAATTTTTTCCTAGCTTGGCAATAGTATGCAGCCTAAATCTTTTTTGAAATTCTTACAAAAATGTAAGATAAGAGTCTAAAAGCGTAAGGATTCATTATGGAAAACCTGTTGTTATTTTCTTATAGTTAAACTATAGAAATAAACGGTGGAGGCTAATCATAAATGGAAACAATTTTAGAAGCAAAGGGAGTAAACAAGGTGTTTGGCTCAAAAAGGAACGTATTCACTGCACTGGATGATATCGATCTCCATATCACTAAAGGAGAATTTGTGGGAGTCATGGGGCCATCAGGTGCGGGAAAATCCTCCTTACTGAATGTTTTATCATCGATTGAAACCGTAACATCCGGAACCATCCGGATCGAAGGGACAGAAATTACGAAAATGAAAGAAGATCAGCTGAGAGAATTCAGAAGAGATAAAATGGGGTTTATTTTTCAAGATTATAATCTGCTTGATACCTTAACAGTCGCAGAAAATATCATGCTGCCGCTTACCTTTACGAAAATGGCAAAGGATGAGATTAAAAAGAAAACAGCTACAGTTGCAGAAATGTTTGAAATTCAGGCTATTTTAAACAAATATCCATATGAAATTTCCGGCGGTCAACAGCAGCGGACAGCAGTATGCCGAGCGATCATTGGCAGACCAAGTATCTTGTTTGCAGATGAACCGACCGGTGCACTTGATTCAAAATCAGCCCATCATTTGCTGCAAACGTTTGGGAAGCTGAATGAAGAGATGCAGGCGACGATTTTAATGGTAACGCATGACCCTTATGCAGCCAGTTTTTGCTCTCGAGTATTGTTTATTAAGGATGGTTCTCTCTTTACAGAAATCCATAAAGGAGATCAAACAAGGAAGCAGCTTTTCCAACAAATATTAAACATCTTGTCAACCATTGTGGGAGGCCAATATGACATTATCTAGCATTGCCAGAAAAAACATCTGGAAAAACCTCCGTCAATATATGATTTATTTAAATTCAATGATTTTCAGTATAGCCATCTATTTTACATTCGTTTCCTTACAGTATAATGAACAATTGCTATCATCGACGGTAACCCTAGGAAAGCTAGAGTCAGCATTTGCGGCCGCTTCCATCATCCTGATCATCTTTGCAGCAATCTTTATCTGGTATTCCAACTCGTTTTTCACGAGAAAGCGGAAAAAGGAAGTAGGTCTGTATGCACTTTTTGGAATGAGCCGCAAAAAAATTGGCCAATTATTGTTATATGAAAATCTCATTATGGGAGTGCTTGCTTTAACAATTGGAATAACTGTTGGCTTGCTATTTTCTAAGCTTTTCATGATGATTATTTTTAAGCTTATGGGGTTTTCACTAGAGGTGTCGTTTAGTATTCCAGTGCAAGCGTTCATCCAAACGGCGGCAGTTTTTCTTTTCATCATTCTAGTCACATCCATTCACAGTTATCGATTAATTTATCGTTTTTCCCTTTCAGAATTATTTAAAGCGGAGCGAAAAGGGGAGCGGCTGGCTAAAGGGTCACCGATTCTGAGTGCTATGGCTGTTGTTTTCATTGGATTGGCTTATCTACTATTCCTTAATCCTGATCACTTAATAAAGAATACTGGAATTCGCTTTCTTTCTGCCATTTTATTCCTTGTAATTGGTTCCTATTTCTTTATGAATTTTCTAATCACGTATTTACTTAAACTAGCACAAAGATTTGCATCCATCTATTTAAAAGGAAAAAACCTGCTTACGATTACGAATTTATTATACCGGTTAAAAGGCAATGTACTCATTTTGACGGTTATTTCCCTATTAAGCAGTGTCACGTTAATTGCCTGTATGGTTACTTATAGTTTATATTATCAAATCGACCATTTTTCAAAGCGCGATAACCCATATAGCTATATGTTTAATCTGAAAGATGACAAAGCGAATCAAGATGTTCGGACCTTAATAGAAAAAAAGTCCGGAGAAGATCTTCTTTACCACAAGGGGATTCCCTATCTCTCCATTAAGCCAGTTGGTTCGAAATTGAATCGAGTGCCAGATTTTTTCCAAACGCTGCTCATCTCCGAACAAACCTTTCAGGATTTGATGAAACTAAGAGGGCTGAAGGATTCCATTCACTTAAAGAAACATGAAGCTGCAGCCTTTTATGATGGCAACCTTGATCAGAAATCGGATCCATTTACAGGGGGGCAGGTTGCACTTTCTGCCAATGCAACCATTACGATTACAGATTATAAGGATTTTTCTTTGGTAAACCAAAGAGAAATGTTATTTCCTTTGGTCATTAGTGATGAACTATACGAAGAATTAAAACGCGGAATGACTCCGGAAGAAACCTTGTATATCTATAAAACTTCGAATGAAAAAATGGCGAAGGGGTTAGATCGTGAGATAAATAAGGTTGTTAACCCATTTAGGTACCAAGAGAATGCGCCGATTTACACCAGTTTCTATGAAAATTATCATTATGGATTGGAAACGTATGGATTGCTTATCTTTATTGGAGGATTTCTTGGCCTTGTATTTCTCCTAGCAACAGGCAGCATGATTTATTTTAAGCAGCTGATCGAGGCAACCATTGATAAGGAACGGTATAAGGTTCTTAAAAAGATTGGAATCCCAGACAAGCAGATTTCAAAAGCGGTAGCGAGGCAAGTGGGCGTTGTCTTTATTCTCCCGTTACTGCTGGCAGCAAGCAACACGGGAGTTATTCTCTATATCCTAGCTGACTTTTTACAAATCAACATGAGAGTCCCGTTTTTCACCTGTTTTGTCGTATATTTACTCATTTATTTGGGGTATTACTTCTTAACCACTGCCAACTATCTAAAAATTATCAAAGAAACGTAAAAACAAGCCCTCTTTTTGGAGCTTGTTTTTTACATTTGATAAAATGAATGCTCCTGTTCTTGGAAGGTTAAAATCGCTTCCGTGTAACTCCCTGCTAGAGAGGTAAGGAAGAGGTCGTGGCCTAATTTCTCAGCCGTCTTCTTCGCAAGGTAAAGCCCCATTCCAGTGGAACGCTTGTGGCTGCGCCCGTTTTTTCCAGTAAATCCTTTTTCAAATACGCGGGGAAGGTCCTCTGCTGGGATTCCAATCCCATTATCACGAAGGATAAGCTGCTTCGTCTCCGGGTGTATTGAGAATGAAATTTCTCCCTGTTCATTCGTATATTTGAGCGAATTGAGCAATAGCTGACGAATGATATAGGTTAAGGCTTTTTTATCACTTAAAACTGTTACGTTTTTTTTAGGCATATTGACTTTTATCCTTTTAGCAATAAATGTCTTTGATTCAGCGATAACGATTTCCTTAATTAGGTTTTCCATTTCAATCTCTTGGATCAGATAATCTTTATTAAAATCATGAAGACGGGAGAAATAGAGTGCCTGTTCAACATAGCCCTCAATCCGACCCATTTCCTCCTGCAGACTTGGTGATTCGACATCCGTTTCTAATAATAAGCGACTGACCGCAATCGGTGTTTTTATTTCATGAAACCATTGGGTCATAAACTCAAGCTGTTCCTTCGCAGACTCGTTCCTATTCTGAATTTGCGTCAAATAGTGATCACTGACATTATGCAATGATTGGAGATATATTCGCTGCTCACATGTTTTCGCATCGGGGTAGGCGCTTAAGCCATCTAAAGTTAATTGTTGCCATTTTTCAAGTTGATGTTTTTTATAAAAATAAGAGGCAATGACATATACTTGAAAAATAATGAGTGAGATTATGACTATATAAAGGAGGCTGCCAAGACTAACCTGTAATTTTGGGTCTACACTTATTACGATCGAAATGAATAGCAAGTTGAAATGATAGGTTAATAGAAGCCATTTTTGGTCAGAAAGGTACTGTTTAAATGTCATGGAATGATGTATCCTTGCCGTTTTTTTGTTTCGATGAAATCCGTGAGCCCCAATTCCTCTAATTTCCTTCTTAGTCGGGCAATGTTAACCGTTAACGTATTATCATCGATAAAATTCTCACTTTCCCACAGTGCCTGCATGATTTCATCCCTGGTCACAATCGTTTCTTTCTTTTTCATTAGTAAAAATAAAATTTGATATTCATTTTTGGTTAAATCAAGTTCAGAGTCTAAATAGGAGATACTAGCTTTATTCCTATTTAGAATTAATCCTTTGTGTTCGATATAATCAAGATTCTCTTGTTGGTATGTGTAGGTCCTCCTTAATATGGCATTGATTTTGGCCGTCAGCACCTCAAGAGAAAATGGTTTTTGGATAAAATCATCTCCTCCCATATTCATCGCCATCACAATGTCCATATTTTCTGTTCGTGAAGAGATAAAGATGATCGGAATCTTTGAGAGTTGCCGGAATATCTGACACCAATAAAAGCCATCATAGACTGGCAGATTAATATCTAGCAAAACTAAATCCGGCTTCAATGACAGGAATTGTTGCTCGAGAGTCTCAAAGTCATTGGCAGCAAAGGGGTGAAATTTCCACTTTTTAAGATGCTCATACATGATCTGACTAATTTTTTCATCGTCTTCAATAATCATTACTTTATACAAAGAAATCACCGCCGAGTTTCGTATTCTTGTAAAAATTATTATACAGGAAATGTCAGTATCTTAGGAACGAAATCAAAAAAGAACTATAGCCAGTGTTTCAACATGCCATAGTTCTTTATCTGATTATTTCACTGCTTTTCTGGTACTTTCTGATGCAAAATCGGCAATGATCACCAGAATCATGTAACATAAGAGAAGCAAGGTGATTTGCGTGTAATCGAAAAAGCTCATCGCGAGTTTAAATTCCATTCCCAGACCGCCTGCACCTACAAATCCAACGACAATCGTTGTCCGCATAATAACTTCCCAGCGGTAGAGGATATACGTAAGAAACCTCGGCAATACAGTAGGGAAGGATGCCATAGAATAGAGTTTCTATTTTAGAAGCACCCGCTGTAGCTAAATTTCGGATTGGGCGGGAGTCCATATCTTCGATGACCTCGGCCCATAGCTTTCCGAGAATCCCGAAATTGTGAAGGGCAAGGGCTATGGCTCCAGGTAACAGTCCAGGTTTGAAAATAAAAATGATCATCATCGCCCAGACAAGCTCTGGAACTGATCTGGAGAAAATGTAAAAGATCCGCACTACACCATAGAGAATCCAGTTGTACCATTTCTTTGCCCCAGTTAATTGTCCATTGGCGATGGTTCTGGCGGCTGGAACTACTGTTAGGAAGGCAGCAATGGTGGCGAATCCGATTGCCATTATACTCATTTCAAGTGTTTCAAGGGTTAGTTTTAAAGCAGCTGCCCAATTGTTCGCGTCAAGAAATGCTGGGTGCTCGCTAGTTAAACCAATGAGCCCGCCAAAAAATCTCTTGGCAGCTTCGAGATTTTTATCTGATAGTAATTCAAAAAATTGTGCATTTTCAGCAAGGTGAATGTAAACCCAGGAGCCGATGACCAGCAGCCCGGTAAAGGATACTGACCGCCAGCCAGGGCTGAATCCACTGGATCTCTTCCGTTCTGTTAAGGCCTTACGTACAAAATTACTCCATATATCCACGAAAATAACCAGTCCGATTAGGAAAAAAACAAATGCCCATACCCGGTCATATTTTACATCCTGGAGTGACAGTTGAATTTGGTAGCCCAGTCCGCCAAGTCCAATAAAACTCATAATCGCGGAGGAGCGGATTGCACATTCAAACCGGTACATGGTATAGCTGATCATATCCGCCCATATTAATGGGAGATAACCGTAGATAAGGATTTGCCATTTCGATGCCCCTGCTGATTTTAATGCTTTAATCGGCTCTTCGGATACATCGTTAAGCATATCCGCAAAAATTCGGCCAAGTATGCCGCCATATGGGATGGCCAGCGCAAAAATAGCGGCAAAAGGGGAAAGTCCAATAGCCGCAACAAAAAGCCATGCCCAAATCAGTTCATGAATCGCGCGGGTAAATCCTAGTATTCCTCTAAAAAACACCTTCGAAATGATTCGGGTCATTTTATTGGAAGTTAACACACCTGATGCGAGGATCCCAACGATGAAGGCATAGATAACGGCTAGCGTCATTCCAACAACAGCGTAGGCGAGAGTAATCCACGCTGATTCGAATCCAAGCTTTAAAACCTCTGGAGACAAATCCGGTTGAACGAGACCATCTACTATTTGTAAAAGTGTGGGGATACCGCCGGAATGAACTAAATCGGCATTCCATTTGATAGAAAAGAGACTCCAGATAAATACAGCGCCCAACAGGAGTGTAAGGATGAAACGATTATGCAAGCGGACGAATGAGACTACTTTCATACCTTCACACCGCTTTTAAGCTGATAGAGCTCTGCCAATAGCTCATCTGTTACCTGCTCTGTCGGCAAATCAAAGAATATTTCCCCATTTTTCATCGAGATGATTCTGGTAAAATACTTTTTTGCATATTCAACGGAATGCAAGCTTGTGATTAATGTTTGCTTTTCTTCGGTTACGATCTTCGCTAGCATCGCCAAAATATCGTCGGCTCGCGCCGGATCAAGAGAGGCAACCGGTTCATCGGCCAAAATGATTTCAGGCTTTTGCACCATCAATCTAGCCATGGCCACACGCTGCTGCTCACCGCCGGATAGGTTCGATGTGATCTCGTATGCCTTGCCATGAAGACCGACCCGCTCCAATGCCTGGATCGCCAATTCTTTTTCCTGAGGAACAAGCAATGAAAAGAGTGATTTGAACGTTCCCCATTCCGCCAGTTTTCCGGCAAGGACATTGTGAATGACGGCAAGTGGTCCAATTAAATCGAATTGCTGCCGGATGACACCCACTTTTTTCGCGAAAATTTTTCCTTTTTTAAAAGCGGAAAGGGGCTGGCCATCTAGTAATAGTTCACCGCTAGAAAGGGGCACTAGCCCGGCAATGGAATTAAGCAGCGTCGTTTTTCCGGCGCCGCTTGGTCCAATCAAAGCCACTAATTCCCCTTGTTTTATAACAAAAGAAAGGGAAGATAGGGCTATCTTCCGCTCAAAGTGTTTGATTAATTTTTTTGCTTCAATCATGTTTTTTGAAGACATCGATGTCTACACCTTCTACTTAATAATCTTTAATTCTTTTGCCACTTGTTCAATCTTTTTGTAATTATCATTGTTTGTTTCAACAAAACTGTCCGTTTGGAATAAGTCTGCAATGTCTTTTTGCTCGCCAGTGATGGAAAGAAGGGCTTCTTTTACCTTTTCCTTGGAGCCTTTACCAAATACGTCATCCACATTGCTGTTAATTGTCCAGTTATAATCAAAATAAGAGGGAGTCGTGTAAAATACTTTCACTTTCGATGTATCCACTTTTCCTTCCTTAACAGCCGATTCCCAAACGGCTTCGTTCAATGCGCCTGCTTTGAAGGCACCAGATTCAACTAGTTTATAGGTTGCATCATGGGAACCAGAGTAATTCGGTTTGCCGTCAAAGTCTTGATCCGGGTTTATACCAGCTTCCGATAGAAAATAACGCGGCATTAAATGGCCGGAAGTAGAGCTTTCACTACCAAACGTAAACGATTTGCCTTTTATATCTTCAAGCTTTGTGAAGTTTTCTGAGGCCTGTGTAATAAAGACGGAATGGAACTCAGCATCACGTGGCCGCTGGACAATTGATTCAGCATCTGGGACAAGGTTTCTCGCCTGTACACTTGTTAAGCCGCCGAACCAGGCCATGTGAATTTCTCCACGCTGGAAGCCTGTAACTAGTGCTGCATAGTCAACGGAAGGAACAAATTCCACCTTTAATCCCGTCTGGTCGCTTAGATATTTGGCAACAGCCGTCATTCCTTTATCAAGATCTGCAGCATTCTGGTCAGGAATTGCTCCGATTTCAAACACTTCGTTAGTGGTTGTTTCTTTTTTTCCTTCACTTGCTTTTTCATCCTTTTGGCTGCCACATGCAGTTAAGGAGAAGACAAGAATAGCTAATAATAAAAC